>PMDM01000377.1 GCA_003155565.1 Methylococcaceae bacterium
ATAACGTTGCTTTCCTGAAACACCAAAAAAGGTGCTTTTTGCTCCTTGGACGAGCGTTCAATGGCTTCCCATAGTTGAAGCAGATAATTTAAATCCCACTGCAGTTCTTCGGCGTTTTTGCCGCATCCCGCAGTTCTGACAATCAGGCCCATACTTTCAGGAATTTCGAGCGATGCCATAACTTCACGCAAATCACTGCGAGTTTCACCTTCTATGCGGCGTGATATCCCGCCCGCCTTGGGATTATTAGGCATTAAAACCAGATAAGTTCCAGCCAGACTTATATAAGTGGTTAATGCAGCTCCTTTATTTCCGCGTTCCTCTTTTTCAATTTGAACAAGGATTTCCTGACCTTCCTTGATCATATCTTTTATTGCCGGACGACGACCGTCAGTTTCGGCGCCTTCCTGAATTTGCCGGTAGAGCGGGGAAATTTCTTTAAAAGGCAAAAAGCCGTGTTTTTCAGCGCCATAATTTATAAATGCCGCTTCCAGACTAGGTTCTACGCGGGTAATAATACCTCTGTATATATTGGATTTTTTTTGTTCTTTTGAAGGTACTTCTATGTCAAAATCATACAGTTTTTGACCATCTACCAAAGCAACCCGCAGTTCTTCTGCCTGCGAAGCATTGATAAGCATTCTTTTCATCTTATTTCCTTTTTGTGTACTGCTCCAATAATCAGAGTTTACTGATTCAGACTGATTTTGATCGTCGCGCAAAGCTAACGCACGCAACAACTAAATATAGTAGGCTTGTCGTTGTTCCTGTGTCTATTTATCTTCTAGGAATAAATGACCTGATTTTTTGGAATCCCTACCCTAATGTGACCCTTAATCGGCTATAGTGTGATGAGATCAACGATGGCTGCGCGTAGTTTAACTAAGCTATGTGTGTACTTTCAGTCGTTTGTGTAAAATCTGTCTTGGACAGGATTTATAATTCATTCGTCATGGGTGAATGACCAACCCGAAATTCTTGCGGTTGAGGATTTGACATTATTTTTTTATAACAGCATATCCTCACCAGCTCACTTCTTTCCGGTTTCAATCTGGAAACCTTAGAGAGTCTGCTATTTTTACTTTATAGCAAGGATAATATAGCAACCTTATTGCTTTTCATCAATTTAATCCATCAATCAAGGCAATATACTGGTATTATTTAAACCATGCACACCGACCAACAAAGCCCAGCACCCCAGGTTCAATGGGTAGAAATCACCGAAGACAATAGTGAGCAACGGTTAGATAATTTTCTCATTACCCGCTTGAAAGGCGTTCCCAAAAGCCGCATTTACCGAATGGTCAGAAAAGGCGAAGTCAGGGTCAATAAAGGCCGGGTGGACGTGAAATACCGCCTGGTTATCGGCGATATTGTCAGGATTCCGCCCGTGCGGATTGCCGAATCGTCGGATGACACGACTCCCGTCAGCCGTGGCTTAACTGACATCTTGCAGCACAATATCCTGTTCGAGGACGATGCGCTGCTGATTGTCAACAAACCGTCAGGCTTTGCCGTGCATGGCGGCAGCGGCATTGATTCAGGCATTATTGAAGGTTTCAGAAAAATAAATCCTGATCAACGTTTTCTAGAACTCGTACATCGACTAGACAGGGACACGTCCGGCTGTTTGTTAATCGCCAAAAAACGTAGCGCCTTGCGCCATTTACATGAACAGTTCCGTGAGGATACGGTGACCAAAACCTATCTGGCCTTGCTGTCAGGCCAATGGGCCAGAAAAAAATTGGTCGTAAACCAGCCTTTACTAAAAAATGTCAGCAAAGGCGGCGAACGGATGGTCATTATCAGCCAAGCCGGAAAAGCATCCGAAACTTTGTTCAGGCGGTTAAAGCTATTCAAAGATTCAACCTTGGTTGAAGTCTCGCCAAAAACTGGACGTACCCACCAAATCCGCGTTCATGCCGCTTATCTAAGCCACCCGATTGTTGGTGATGATCGTTATGGCTTTGATGACATCAACAAAGTCTTTAAAAATCAGGGCTATAAGCGCATGTTTCTGCATGCGGAAACCTTACAATTCCAGCACCCTGTTACGGAGGAAACCTTGAAAATTTCTGCCCCATTACCACAGCAATTCATTGATTTTACTAAAAATGAAGAACCGATTTGACCTGATTGTATTCGATTGGGATGGCACTCTCATCAATACCATCGATTGGATAGTGCATTGTTTACAACAAGCTGGCGAAACATTTGGCTTGATGAAACCAGAACCCCAAACCGCCAAAGATGTTATTGGCTTGTGTATAGATAACGCAGTCGCCGCCTTATATCCTGATGCGGATGCCGAAACCCAAAAAAAAATTGTCCACCATTACAGCCAAGCCTATTTCTCCAAACAACTCACTCAAGATGATTTTTTCCCCGGCGTTTATGACATGCTGGTGCATTTGAAGCAATCAGGCTATCAACTCGCCGTCGCCACCGGTAAAACCAGGGCGGGATTGACCCACGCATTAGCAGCTACAGGGACGGAAGAGCTATTTAGCATCACCCGTTGTGCGGATGAAACAGCGTCAAAACCCGACCCCAAAATGCTGCATGAAATAATGCACCACACACAAGCCACCGCTGACCGTACGCTGATGGTGGGCGACTCCATACATGACCTGCAAATGGCGCGTAATGCCAATGTGCCTTCAATCGGCGTTGCCTGTGGTGCAAACAGCCGAGAATCCCTACAACAATACGATCCCTTGCTATGCTTGCAACAAGCAACGGAATTACTGACACATTTCTTAAGGTAATACTGATGGAAAACCAATCAGACAATCAAGTCAACTCAAGTACGACCAGCAAACCCGGATGGGAACGTGAGCTCGTCGAAAAACTGGCCTTTGCTGCCGTCACCGAACAAAGAAGATCACGGCGTTGGGGAATATTTTTTAAGTTGCTGATGTTTGGTTATTTACTCGCAATATTGGCTATTGCCCTATATCCCAAATTCAAACAGGATATGGGCATAGGCGGAAAAGGCCATACCGCCGTGATCGACTTAGTCGGCATGATCGCAGAAGGCCAGAACGCCAATGCAGAAAGCATCATTGACAGCCTACGGAATGCGGTGAAAGACAAAAACACCAAAGGAATCATCATACACGCCAACTCCCCCGGTGGCAGTCCGGTACAATCGGCTTATGTGTACGATGAAATCAAAAAGATAAAAAAAGAACATCCTAACCTGCCTATCCACGCTGTTGTTAGCGACATTTGTGCTTCTGGCTGTTACTACATTGTGTCAGCAACCGATAAAATCTATGCCAGTCCAGCCAGCCTTGTTGGCTCTATAGGCGTCATTATGGATAGTTTCGGTTTTGTCGAAACTATGCAAAAACTGGGAGTGGAACGCCGCTTATTGACTGCCGGGGCGCACAAAGCCTTGCTGGATCCGTTCTCGCCATCCAAACCCGATGAAAACCAGTACATGCAGAATTTAATCAATCAAGTTCATCTGCAATTTATAGGTGCAGTAAAATCGGGTAGAGGCACTCGGCTTAAAGAAACGCCCGATATGTTTTCGGGATTGGTTTGGACAGGTGAGGAAGGCGTTAAATTAGGTATCGTTGATGCGATGGGTACTCAAGATTATGTCGCTAAAGAGGTTATTGGTGCAGAAACTCTGGTCGATTTCACCCAGCAGGAACGCTTAGTTGACCGGATTGCGGGTAAGCTGGGCGCATCTTTCAGTTCAGGTATCAGTAATCTGGTTAAGGAATGGTCGTTACATTAGGGCAATTGATTCCTCCCAGTAAGTTCGACCGACTCACTATGAACGGAATCTACACAAACCGTTCGTCCTGAGCCTGTCGAAGGACTGTGCAGAAATTCCTAATAGTTCAGTCTGGGTTCAGGGTGTTTAACTAAACTATTCTCACCTGATTTACAAAAATACGAGCGTTATTCAGGAAAAATAAACCGTCAACTTTAACAGTACATCCATGAAAATACTGATTAACTTCCTGATAATAATAGCCTTATCCAACACAGTCCATGCCGAGGATGCCATTGACCTCGCACGGGTTAGTCTGCATGAGGCAACTCAAAAGCTCCTCAGTGATGGCAATAAGCGGGTATTAGGCGCAACAACAGAGATTATTGATGGCAGGGAAATTCATATAATCAAGGTGTTAACACGAGATGGCCGCATACAACATTACAAAATCGACGCGGAAACAGGCGCGGTAATAGGCTAATGGTTTCTTAAGGAGTAGCTATGCGAATTCTTGTCGTTGAAGACGAACTGACACTCTGCAAACAGGTTCATGACTATCTGGAAAGCAAGGGGTTTGCCGTCGATACCGCCAATACTGGCAAAGACGGTTATTACATGGGCAAAGAATATACTATTGATGCGGCAGTCATCGACCTTGGCTTACCCGATTTTTCCGGTATCGAACTTATTAAACGGCTGCGTAAGGACAATATCACCATTCCTATCCTAATCTTGACCGCCCGCAGCCGTTGGCAGGAAAAAGTGGAAGGCCTGGAAGCGGGCGCCGATGATTATCTGGTCAAGCCGTTCCATTATGAAGAACTGCTGGCACGGCTCAACGCCCTTATCCGCCGCTCGGCAGGTCAGGCACAGCCCGTACTCACTCACGACAACATCGAACTCAATACAGTAACCCAGGAAGTTTTAGTTTCCGGCGTTAAACTGGAACTCACCGCCTATGAATATAAAGTATTGGAATACTTGATGTTTCGTAAGGGCGAATTGATTACGAAAACCGTTTTGACAGCGCATATTTATGATGAAGAGTTTGACCGCGACAGCAATGTCATCGAAGTCTTCATCGGTCGCTTGCGAAAAAAACTCGATCCAGACGGCTCTCGGCAACCCATTGAAACCTTACGTGGAAGGGGCTATCGTATACCGCTGTAATCTTTTATCCTAAAAAAAGCCTGTAGGCTGGGTTGATAAACCCAGCAGAATTCGGCAATGCTGGGTTTATCAACCCAGCCTACAGCATTAATCGAATTAACTCTTACTCACGGCTATGAAATTCAAGTGCGAACAAAGTCCTTAAGTTTCCGCTTATTAGCTACAGAAGGTCTGGTGCTGGCGGCATTCTTCGCGCTGGTCGCCGTCGTCCTGGAGCAAAGTTTTAAGGAAAGCGCCGAACAAGCGCTTAAAGAAAGGTTGCAAGTACAAATTTACTCATTGTTATCGACCGCCGAACTGAAAAACTCCGGTGACCTAACCCTGCCCCCAAACCTGCCTGAACCTCGTTTCGTCAATCCCGGCTCTGGTCTCTATGCCTTCATCCAGCATCCCAATAAAAACCTGGTCTGGCGTTCTCCGTCTTCAATAGGACTGGATGTGCCAGCACCGCCTGAAAAGCTCGGCGCAGGTAACACGTACTTCCTGGCGGATAATCCGCGCCGATATTTCCTGCATTACGACATCCTATGGAAAAATCTTTCGGGTGTTGAGAAAGAATATATTTTCACGGTCGCCGAAGATTCCGAATTCGTCAGCCAACAGGTAGAGCGGTTTAGAAAGACCTTATGGTTTTGGTTAGTTATTATTGGCATCGTCCTGATCTTCCTGCAATTTGCACTACTGCGATGGTGCTTGAAACCATTGCGGATTATCGTCAACGACCTGAATGCCATTGAAAAGGGTGAAAAAACCCTGTTGGATGGCGAATACACAACGGAACTGCAAGGCCTAGCCGGAAACCTGAATGCCTTCATCACCCACGAACGCGCCCACCTCGAACGCTACCGCAACACCTTGGCCGATTTGGCACACAGCCTGAAAACCCCGCTCGCCATCCTGCGCGGCTGCACCGA
>PMDM01000391.1:0-2392 GCA_003155565.1 Methylococcaceae bacterium
AAAGAATCCATACCCAGCGCTGTTATATCGTATTCTTCCAAAATATTAACATTGAGTTCTGGATGGTTTTTGCCCATTTCAACAGCTTGTTCAGCCATATAAGTCGGGGTGCAGACGTTGCCGGGAAGGTCGGCGAGTGCTTTGGTAAAACCAACGCCTTCGGCAATTGCCAAGCCTTGGATTAGTCCTGATTGAGCTGAAGCAAGCCCACTTTCCGAGGTGGTAATAACAACTTTTTGCAACTTGCTCTCGGTTTCTTTGTCGGATTTGAGCGCCGTAAATTGATAGACCGCATCGTTAAACACTTCGACGATTTGCCTTACATTCCATTGCAGATTGCAGCCTTCGACGGCGACCGCTGAAAGTCCGCAGACAATTGATTTTATGTAAGGTTTTTTCAGGCTAATGACCGCAGCAGATAACGCTTTTCTGTAATTTTTGGGCGATAAGGGTTTGTTTTCACCTAATCCAACCAACAGAACACGTTCAATCCCACTTTCGGGAATCACATTTATCAGGACGGTTTCGCCAATCTTTCCGCTAGTGTCGCCACGGCTGATAACTTTGGCGATTAAGCTTTGCAGCTTGTCAGAAAGACCTGCTCCAGAAGGAATCAGTTGCTGGTTTTGATGCTGGTTCTGATAAACGCCGATAATGATACAATCATGCGGCAGTGTTTCTATGGGTGCGGTTTCTATAGAATAGTCCATCTTATTTTATGCTGTTTCTAGTGGGTAAGGTTTGTGTGCGGACGGCAGTTGCCCCTCAAATCTGTTTTGATTATACAACACAATTATCGTTTTGATTGAGGAGATAAGCTTGGAAGCGGATTGGCCCAAAGGCTACAAAATGGCTAGGCGACCTTTGATTTCGGTCTTGGACAGGATGATTGCCATGGACTTGCTAAAGACACTGTTGTCAGTGTGGGCTGTCATAGTGGTTATTGTCGTGAGCCGGAAATTTGTCAGAATTCTCGACAAGGCGGTTGAAGGCCACATTTCAAATGACACCTTGTTGACCATCTTGGGTTTAAGAACGATTACCGCTGGCATTTCCCTGTTGCCTGCCGCCACCTTTATGGCGCTTTTAATGGTGTTGGGCAGGTTATACAAAGACCAGGAAATGTCCGCAATTGCTGCTGCCGGAGGTGGCGCGGAAATCTTATACCGGGCGGTTTTTTTGTTAGTGTTTCCCTTGAGTATCATCAGCTTCGGCTTATCACTGTATGTTTCGCCGTGGGCTGAAACGAGAATACAGGGAATCATGAATCAGGATGAACAATCTGCCGATATTCGCGGCATAGCAGCAGGTAAATTTAGCGAATACAGCCGGGGCGACTTGGTGTTTTATGTCGAGAACATTAGCTCAGACAACAAAATGCACACTGTTTTTGTGCAAGACCGGAAAAAAGATAAACTGAGCATTATCACTGCCGAGCAAAGCCATTTCGAAGAGTTACCGGGCGGCCGTTACATGATTTTTGAGAACGGTGAGCGCATCCAGGGACATCCGGGGGATTTCGATTACATAATTGAGGCGTTTAACGAATACGCGGTAAAAATAGAAGAAAAAGCCGTCTCGGCTTTTCTCCCTACCGCCGCACTTGCCACCAGCGCATTATGGAAGTCTAAAGGTAAAAAGGAGGTCTCAGAATTACAAAGCCGGCTTTCCTTGCCTTTCACCATCTTGTTGTTGGCATTTCTTGCCGTGCCGCTGGCAAAAATCTCGCCTAGAGGTGGCATATACGGAAGCATGTTGATGGGTTTTTTGATTTATTTTAGCTACGGGAATCTTTCTGGTGTTGCCCAAAGCTGGGTGATAAAAGGTTCTATTCCGTCATGGCCCGGCATATTTTGGGTAAATTTACTATTGTTTATTATCGGATTGCTAATACTGGCTAACTGGTATGGATACCGTTGGCTAATCCTGAATATCAAAAAAAGGATTTCAAAATGAATGTACTATCATTTTATATCGCCAAAGAGATCCTGAAAGGCTCGCTAATTGCGCTATTGGTTTTATTAATGCTGTTCAATTTATTTACCTTTGCCGATGAATTGAAAGATATGAGCAAAGGCCACTACGGGCTACAACAAATTTTTTATTATATTGCCTTAACGTCGCCCTCAGTCGTTTATGAACTGGTTCCTGCATCGGCATTAATTGGCAGTTTATTTGTCTTGGGCGCTATGGGCAACAACCGCGAACTGATTGCCATGCAGGCATCTGGGCTTTCGGTACTGGGTATTATCAAGGCCGTTATGCTGGCGGGTCTTGTCCTGGTTACTTCGGCAACGCTAATCGGTGAATTTATCGCGCCGTTAGGTGAAAAATTGGGACAAAACATTAAAATGACTGCCCAAAATGAACAAATCATCATGAATTCCAGCTA
>PMDM01000391.1:2417-5628 GCA_003155565.1 Methylococcaceae bacterium
ATTGCCCCCAATTTATTGAAAATTGTCGTCGTTAACCCCAATAATCTCTCCCTGTACGACCTGGCGATGTACGTCGCATTTTTAAAGGAAAACCACCAAAAATCGCAGACTTATGAGATTGCTTTTTGGGGTCGCGCCGTCAGTCCACTTACGACCTTCATTATGATGTTAGTGTCGGCACCTTTCGTTATTGGCATCCGGCGGGGCATTAGCGTTGGCGCTCGTGTATTGATGGGCGTTACGATTGGCATGGGGTTCAATATTTTCGATAAGATCACCAACCATGTGGCACTAATTTATAACCTCAATCCGCCATTAATGGCTTTGCTCCCAAGTTTGACAGTGTTCGCTATCGTATTGTTTGCCATGAAAAAAGCAAAAACCTGAGAAATATTTCACAATGCCGTAATTATGGCGACTCTCCGATCATCCGAACTTCTTGCCAGTAATTCCAACGCTGGCTTTGACCAGATAATGGGGTCTGGCCTTAACTTCTTCATAAATCTTGGCGATATACTCACCGATTATGCCTAAGCTAATCATTATGAAACTACCGATCAGTAGCACGCTGATGATGATAGTGGCGTAGCCTGAAACCGCTTGACCGTTTAGCAAAGACCAAAGTGCCTCGCTAGCGACAAAAAAACCTAGCAATAAAGTCGCAACACCTAAAAAAGTTATAATCCTTAATGGTGCACTGGTAAATGAGGTTAGTGCCGTGATAGATAATTCTAGCAACGACCAGAAAGACCATTTGCTTTCATCACCTTGGCGGCGGGCCACATCGAAATAAATGTAGTCTTCCGAAAATCCAAGCCAACTGGTCAGGCCGCGAAAAAATCGCTCCCTTTCGGGAAGCCTGTGAACAATGATGTCCACAATCTCCCTATCCAATAATTTGAAATCGGAAGAATTGTTTACATTGAATCCACCAAGACTTGAGATCAGTTTATTAATGCAATAAGCGGCAGTTTTTTTCCCAACTGAATCTTCCTTACGGCTGCGTTTAACTGCATGGACAATTTGTATGCCCGAGCGCCACTTGTCGAGCATTTCAGGGATCAAGTTTGGTGGATGCTGAAGGTCGGCATCCATTATGATAATGGCCTTTCCTGTGGCGTATTCAAGTCCAGCAAGTATCGCCCCTTCCTTGCCAAAATTGCGGCTTAATGCAATGCACTTGATCCTGGGTTCGGCTTGGGCAAGCCGGCATATTTGCTGGTAGGTTTGATCGCGGCTGCCATCATCGACGACAATAATTTCCCAAGCACTTTCACAAGTACTTAGAACCCCAACAACTTGTTTTATGGCTTCTGTTATGCCATGGCTTTCATTATAGGCAGGAATAACTGCGCTAATCATGGAGCCGCTTTCTTTGTTTGTCAACTTCATTAAACATGGTAAACCCCCGGCTAAGCCGGGGGACTCNNGGTTATTAGCTTGGTATCCGAAATTTCACTGGGATCAAAGCGTCCGGGATGGCACATCAGTTCATAATTTCCCCCCGGCTTAAGCCTTGAAAAAATCGATTCTAAATAATCGTAATCGAGCTTTCCGCTTCGACTTAGGCCTAAAAATATCGGCGTTTGTATCTTGGGTTTTGTTTGATTGATGGTGTGCATGGCTTGCATCAGGGTATTGCGAATCAGCGCCGGAACTCCAATAGGCACAAGCCATTCGGCTTGTGTGAGCCGTACATGGGGGATTTGATATTCTTGGGCCAATTCTAACGCCAGCGGAAACAATACCGGCAACATGTGGATATGCTCATGGGAGTTCAAAAACAGCAATTTCTTCCGCTGGCAGGCTTCTATTTGCCTAGACCATTCACCACGAACATCTTGGATACTGATTTTGCCTGTCAAAATCATCAAACTCATCGAATAAGCGTTTGGGAAACTACTCTTCCAATGCGACAGCTTTTCTGTCATGGCAGCGGTCATTGGCTGCCCGTAGGTCAGATTCAGATGTACACCTATATCCAGGCCTTCTGTAGAATCCAGCCATTCGAGTTGTGCTTGTAAATCGGGACTGTTCGCCAATATTCCGGTAGCGGTGAGGCTTCCCGAATTCGCCGCTTCCACTATCCCACGACTGATGCAGGGAAAATAGCCATAGTCATCCGCGTTAATGATGAGGTGAATCGGTTCGCGGGCAGTCATTTTATGTCCCCGGCATCGGCATGAAATAAGGCAAATACGCCATAGTTTTTAACCAATTCAAGACGTAATTTGACGGCTTCTGGCAAACTACTTAACTTGTCATTTTTAAACACATAAAAGTCGTGGCTTGTTTTTAAGCTATCTTGCAATGCAGCAATGCTATCCAATTGAGTAGCTTTGCCATGTAAATAAAATTGTGCTGAATAAGGTCGTTCCATGAAATAATTCAAGCGTTCGTCAGGCTGTGAGGACTGCTGGTAAGCAGTCACTAACCGTTTTTGCGTCCTGAAAAAATCTGCTTCAGGGAACTGGTAAGCGATCACCAACCCCAAAAACGTCAGCGGTACACACAAGGCAATAACTGTTTGATATTTGGGTCGATTCAACCAGTCGGAAAGCAGCAAGGCAAAACCCGGCAATCCCGGTAAAACATAAGTCCAGATGATATTAGCCGAGAACGTGAAGAAAAGCAGCGGCGATGCCATCCAAAGTAAACAATATAGGCGCCAGCCATCGTTAGACTGAAGCAACTTGGCTGACTTTTTTTTCACCAGGGTGGTCATTAGCATCATCAGAAAAACCAGGGACCAGGGAAAGGCCGCGCCCAACCAATAAACCCAGATCATTCCGTGCGCATGGGCATGACCGTTGCCATAAAGATCGCCCGTCCAACCACTCTCAGTGAAACGTTTCCAGTGTTCACCGATGAAAAAATATTCTAAAAATCCGGGGGTTTTTTGTTCCGCGATTAAAAACCAGGGAACACTAATGCAAAGCAACAACAAGATTCCTTTGATCCAGGGAAAACGCGTCCAAACTCTCACCCATTGACCCGTAATCGCAGTCCAAAGGCCTAGACTAATTCCAGTTAACACAAGGGTAATGGGGCCTTTCGCCATCAGGCCGATACTCAAACCGATGAAGAAAAGATAAGCCCAGAAAGATTTTCCTTCTTCGCGCAAGGCAAGCCAGAACGAGGCCAAAGCCAGCGTGACGCCAAAGCTCATACCTACGTCCGTCGCCACCGCGCCTGACATCACGAAAAATAA
>PMDM01000038.1 GCA_003155565.1 Methylococcaceae bacterium
GTACAGTTACGAATTATGTATAGTTTCGTCTTACTAGGGATGTATATCAATGTTTTAATGGTCTTTTTGCCCATTGAACCGCTTACTTACTGGACATAATTCCTACACTCATTTGAAGTGGTAGTTCCCATCAATGGAGACTACCATGAACATAATCACGACAACACCCTTACGCCCTACTGCCACGGATAATCCTTTTGAAAGCGAACTTACGCCCTATATAGGGGCTTTTATCGACCAACTGAAGCAAGGCCGTTACGCAAACGGAACTATCAGGAAATATATTGTCGGCATCGGGCATTTTGCACGGTGGGCAAGCCAGTCACAGCTTAACCTCACAACCCTGGATGAATCGGTCGTTATCCAATTCCTGGATGGGCATTTGCCCTATTGCGATTGCCCGGCACCCACATGTCGGAGCTACCACGACCTCCGTGCCGCCTGTGGGCATTTTCTTCGCATACTTCGAACCAGTGGGGTTATTGCAAGGCCGGTGATTCCCGCCAGCCCAGTTGGAAATGAACTGGCCAGTTTTGACGGCTATATGCGTGATGCACAGGGTCTTGCTGCCAAGACGCGTAGTGGACGGATTGGTATCGTGCAACGCTTTTTGCTGGCACGTTTCGGTGATCGTCAAATTACCATATCGGCGCTGCAACCCGCCGATGTTCGCCAATTCATCGCCGACCAGTTGGAACAATGCGGCACAATTTCCAATGCCCATGCGCTGGCTTCGGCACTAAAGGCTTATTTTCGCTACCGTACGGTATGCGGCGACCAAGTTCATGCGCTCATGGGTGCCATTGCCCGTCCTGCCCACTGGGATTTGGCATCGTTGCCCCGGTCACTCAGCCCAGATGAGATTGACCGCTTACTGGCATCATTCACCGCTGGCCTGCCGTCGCCACGGCGCGGTTACGCCATGGTGCGCTGTGCATTGGATTTGGGCCTGCGAGTCGGCGAAGTCGCCAAGCTCAAGATCGCCGACATCGACTGGCAAAATGGCACGGTCACCCTGCGCCGGACCAAGTCGCGCCGGGAGGATATCCTCCCGTTACCCACCGCCACCGGGCAGGCGGTTGCGGACTACCTGCAATTCGAACGGCCTTCCACAACGAATCCGGCCGTTTTTGTGCGTTGCCTGGCCCCGCATGACGTTCCCATCGGGGTAGACGCGGTACGCCGCGTCGTGCGCGACGCTTACCGCCGCATCGGATTGAAACATACCCGCGCCCACGCATTACGGCATACCTTGGCCTGCCAACTGCTGAACCATGGCAGTTCGCTCAAGGAGGTGGCTGATGTGTTGCGCCATCGCTCGTTGAACACCACACTCATATATGCCAAGTTGGATAACCGGCGGCTTCTGGCGGTGGCCTTGCCTTGGCCTGGGGGCGTGTCATGAACGGCCCCGTCACGATGCAATCGAGGGTTATGGACTACTTGGCTGAACGCCGCCGCTTAGGTTTTGAACTTCAGTCGCCCGGCACTGCCTTGATGGACTTTGCCCGCTATGTGGATTCACATGGTCATAGCGAGCCGCTGACCGTTGTCCTCATGGTTGGCTGGGCCCGATGCGACCAGAAACAGCAAGGCAAACTGGCGACATGGGCGAAGCGGCTCAAGCTGCTCAGGCCGTTCACCCGCTATTTGCGGCAGTTCGAACCCTTGACCGAAGTGCCGGACTGGACGGTTTTTGGCCCTATCCAGGAGCGGTTTACACCCCATATTTACCACGACCAGGAGATCCTTGACCTGCTGTCGGCTGCACGTGGCCTTGGCCCCAAAGGCGGGTTGCGCCCGTCAACCTATGTGGCATTGTTTGGGTTGATCGCTTCTGCCGGATTACGGGTCTCTGAAGCCATCCATCTCCTCGATGCCGATGCCGACTTGGAACAAGGGATGCTGACCATCCGGCAGACCAAATTCGCCAAGTCGCGGCAATTACCGCTGCACCCGAGCACAGTGGCCGCCTTGCTGGATTACCGACAGTTACGGAACCGATACGTCCGGAATACCGCAGGAATGCCCTTTTTCGTCAATAGCTGGGGAAAGCACCTGGGGTTGGGCCAAGTGGAGTGGGTGTTCAGCAAGCTGCGTGACCAGCTCGGGTGGCCTAACCGCGGTGACCATCAGAAACCAAGGATACACGACCTTAGGCATACTTTTGCGGTGCGCCGTGTGATGCTTTGGCACAAGCACGGCACTGACATCGACCAAGCGATGCTGGCATTATCGACCTACCTGGGCCATGCCAAGATATCGAACACTTACTGGTACTTGACTGCCGTACCCGAATTGATGGCCATTGCCGCCGATAAATTTGAATTGTACGCGCAGGCCTCGGAGGTGGAACATGATTAACGGGTCGCCGCCTTCGTTTCCTGCCCTAGTACAGGAGTTCTTTACGCACCACATCGTCAACCAACGTGCGCTTAGCCCACGCACGGTGGCGGCTTACCGGGACACGTTCATGCTGTTCCTGGGCTTTGCCCAGAAGCGCCTGGGCAAATTGCCGACTGCGCTCAGTTTGGCTGACATCACGGCGGAGCTGGTCTTGGCGTTCCTAGACCATTTGGAAAAGGTACGCCACAATGCGGTGCGTAGCCGGAATGCGCGGCTGGCGGCGCTCCGCGCGTTCTTGAAATTCGCCTCTCACCGCGATGTGTCGGCGCTGCACACCATCGAGCGGGCGCTGGGTATACCCATGAAGCGCTTCGAGCAACCCATGCTCGGGTTTATGTCCCGTGAAGAAATGTTGGCCGTGATCGGGGAGCCTGGCACAACCTGGACTAGCCAGCGTGACCACCTGTTGCTGGCCTTGCTCTACAATACGGGTGCCCGTGTCTCAGAGATCATCGGTGTGAAGGTCGCGGATGTGGTGCTTGATAGCACGGCCTGTATCCATCTGCACGGTAAAGGACGCAAGCAACGCACAATGCCGTTGTGGCGGTCAACCGTACTGGAGATCAGGGCTTGGTTGCAGCTTAACGCACAAATGAGTGCCGATTCGGCCTTGCTGCCTAATCGAAGCGGTCAAAAAATGACCCGCTCCAATGTGTCGCAGCGCCTGGATTTAGCCGTGCAATCGGCAGCAGGGCTAAACGGGAGCTTGGGCAACCGCAACATATCGCCGCATACCATACGTCACACAACCGCAATGCACTTGCTACAATCTGGTGTCGATATAGAGGTCATTGCCTTGTGGTTAGGGCATGAAAAACCAACCACGACGCATGGCTATGTCGAAGCTGATTTAACCATGAAAAAACGCGCGCTTGCTAATATACAGGAACCCGATACAAAAATTCCCCGTTATCAGGCTCCTGACGCATTGTTGCAATTTCTCAAAACGCTATAGTTATTATGCGGAGTTCGTGAGCGGGCATAATGCCTAAAACACTGGCGTTTACCCGCTCGCAATAACACAACTATACATAATTCGTAACTGTAC
>PMDM01000318.1 GCA_003155565.1 Methylococcaceae bacterium
AATAAGCTCGAGATTGGCAGGGATAGCTATCCATAGCGACCCACAGAAGACTATCGACCTTAGCACAAAATAACCTCCAAAGAGGACATTCAATAAATAGAATGTGGCTTAATTCTTTCAACTCCACTATTGCCATCACATCTCACTTTACTTGGTCGATTATAACGCTATTAGTTTTCAAATATTTACGCTGATTGACAAGTTAGCACCAATCATTTAACAGAGTTATTGACTGCGTTTAATGACCGAAAATGCGGGTTATTTGTCATTGCAATCAGTCATGAAGTGGCGTTAAGATTCTACCATGTCAATCTTATTCTCACTAGCGAGAAGACACTGATTTCCACGGGCATTTTGGCTTGACTGATAGGTATGCCGATACTGGTATTTTCGATGCGTTTAGCGAGACTCATGGTGATAGCATACTTTGATCGGTATTGAGTAGGTGTTTAATAAAATAGAATTAACTTTGCATTGGGCGAAAAGACTGAATTTAATTGGGAGGACGCGATGATGACAAAACATGAAGACACTATGTTTTTGAAGGCCATTTTTCTGCTCCCTATGCTTCTTGGTTATGGCGATGCCTTGGCCGAATGGAGAGTCCGAATCTTTGACCGTTTGGAACCTGACCAAGTTAGTGAAACTGCTCCAATTACTATTGGAGGTGTAGCGCAGACGATCAGTATCAGTAATACAACTCCCAGTGCTTATGCTGAGTTTAACTGCCCAAATGGGCGGTGGCCTTATTCATTACAAACCAGAACAGGCTACTATAACCAGCAGGGAAAACTTGTCTTTGTCAGCGACCAAGGAAGTGGCACCCTGAACTGCATCGGAAATGGTGATTTGGAATTAACCTGGGACAATTCACTCAACCCACCCTTCTTTACGCTGCAGAATTATGCCATTGAAAAACCGCAGGAACCTATAGAAGCACCATCCCAGACATATATTCCCCAATGCAGGTTAGAGAGAAGAATGACAGCATCGTATACGAATTCCGCAGGAAATTGGTCACTTGTTACGGTATGCGACTAAGGGCAGAAAAGTCAGGTTATATTACAGTTTTTAAGTAGTGGGTAGTTTGGCGTTGGCGATTACTGATCGGCCTAACAAAAGCACGGGGTCAGGTCTAACATTAGCTTTACGTTAGGCTTCAAGCTATTTGTGAATAATTAGGTTATGAGGTAATTCCATGAGCTACAGAAATCTGACATCCATTCAGTTTCCATTTTGTCGCTTTCCTTCTCGCGTGCGCTACCATGCAAGAAAGTCGATTGCACACTCCTTTTTAGTGATACTCGCGGCGGCATTAACAAACACGGCGTGGGGAGATCTAGATTGGGTTGATCAGTCTCGTGGCACAACAAGGCTTAAAAGTATGTATAAGGAGGCACAGCGGGAGCAAGGCGGCTCTGCGCAATATTCATCACCCGCCGTGCAACTCCCACCCCAAATTGACCAGATTGAACAGATTGGTCTTGCTGCCAGGCAGGGCAACACTGACGCCTATGTCGCCCTTGGAGCATTCTACCGGGGGATGGGGAACGAGACCGAAGCAACGAGGTGGTTTGCCATGGCGGCGGCACAGGGACACCCGAAAGCACAGCTATTCCTGGGTTATCGATATCTTTATGGCATCGGTGCGCCAAAGAACCCGATTTTGGCTGAAGACTGGCTGCGCCAAGCGGCGAATCAAGGCGAGCAAGCCGCTCAAGAAATGTTGCTGCACCAGGCTGCGGTGCAAGGGGAGAAAGCAACCCGCGATGCAATAAAAGCAATGAGCGAATCGATTAAATGACAAAGCGCTGCAAGATTGTAATGAAAGCATCCCAACAGTATTTGAAGGTATTAGCTGTGTTAATCAGCGTCATTGCTCTCCCGGGCTGCTTCGGCAACATGGGCGGAATAATAAGAAACCAAGGAGGAAAAGTGGCTGTTTCCCAAACTGGAGGCATGTATTCCATAGCCTTACCAGATGGGGAAACATTTAAGGGGAAGCAAGTACAGGTACAAACCTCTCACTTAAGTGGTGCCTTAATTGAGCCTCCAACAGTCAGGAGTCCGTTCGGAGATGTAACCTACTATTACCACTTTGGTCCTTACCAACGTGCATTGACACATGGAGGGATTCTTTCCGGAGACCGCGGACATAAAATGTGGTGCAATATCTATGCTACTGGCTTCGGTGGAGGCAAGGGCCTTTGCGACATATCAGACGGGAGAACAGTTGACCTTCAATGGTAGAAAAATCGTATTCTTGCGACTCTTGGAATTCTGAAAATTCTGCTGTATTTCGGAACCAGGCGTTCTAAGAGGACATTGAAAGCCTTGGGCGTTAGGATTACCCGCAAAGCAATAATTTACCCTTGATTGTTCTCACAATGACTTAAAGGAAAAGATGCGCTTCTATGAAACACAAGATTGCCGCTATCATCGTATTGCTAATTGCAGCGTGCGCTAGTTTGAAATCTCGACAAAGACCAAATAACTTTCAGGTCTTGTACCATACTGGCTAGCCCCCGCACATTCGCCACAGGTGTTGGAAGAAAAACGTGTCTAAATTTTGCCGATGTTACAATAAAAGAGCGTTCAATTTTTTCCTGAAGTTAAACCCGTCAGGCCTACAATCCGCATACCTTTTTGGCTCTTATCATGTTGGGCAATGCGCGGTTTTTATTGATTGAAAACATCATGATCAGTTTTAAAGGAGCGTATTCCCCTAAAGAAGTTATTCTGTTTTCTGTGTTTTTCTATGTCCGAAAGGATGTATCTTATCGCGACCCGTAAGAACTTTTGGAATTCCTTTACAAGATATCGACGGTAATAAAGACCAAAAATAGACGCCCCTCAATTAAAAATAAAATTTCTACCAAGCATACAGAATTGATCGTAAAGACACTGTCAACATGGAAGAAAAATTTATATCGATAGATGTTTCAAGCACTGACTCAATGCTTTTAAATTTGTCCGAAAATGCAGTTTTAATGTCGTTGCAGTCTGCCATAAGTGGCGTTAATATTGACTATTATCATCGCTATAGCAGCAGTTTATCAAAAACTGTAACAGACAACGGATACTTAGATCTTATCATCTCTGAAATTAGGAGAGTATCATGACCGCTCAACGCAAAATGCATACGCAACACATAGCGGGTAAAGTAATCCACTGTCGTGTTTTCAGTGCTTGCCTTTCGGCAATTCTACTACCCGTGTTGACAGGATGTGGAGTCATACTCGGCACAACACCCACTTCGAATCCCAATCAAAGCGATAACGTGACTCCCATCCTGCCCTATCAGGCAGGCGATGAGCAGTTGCCATGCTCAGAATTAAATAAGGAGATTGGCAAACTCAATGAAAGAGTATCACGGCTGATAGATCAAAATGAGCTGAAGGAGGCGCGCAAAGACGAAACGAGCCCCTATCTGGGTGTCCTCTTTAGCGCGATGGTAGGGGTCAAACGCAAATTATCCAATGCACAGGAACAGCAATATGGGACCGATACGGGGCATCTGATTCAGACTTATCAAGAGCGCATTGAACATCTAGAGAAAATAAGTCAATCGAGAAGCTGTTAATCCAAGCTATTAACCTAATCGATGTGAGCAATGTAAAAAGTTGGGGCAAAAGCCATATGAAAGGCTCTATGTACTATTGCTTTACAATAAGCTTGTTAGGATTCTTTTTTACTTCCTGCACCTTCCACTCATTTCCGAGCACTCATGACCCGGATTCGATATTGATAGATTCAGGAGATCCCACAACAGCCCATCTATACGATGTGTACGGCCGCTACCTGGCGACCGGGCAGTTCATCGATTCCTGTCTGGACAAATCAATCACCGATCAATCCAATGCAGCGTTGGCTAAATGCCGGTTTAAAACCAAGGTCTCCATCTATCCGGCCGGAATATATACCATTCAAAAAAAACTGGCAAAAGCCCGGGGGGATTCTGGCAAAGCGTCGAGTGTGGTGGATGCCGAGCAATTAAACGGCGGGTTAAAGAAGACGTTTTCCGGGCTAGCTGCTGTGGAGACTGCAATTACTCAGGCAACCCCGTCATCGTTGTCGTTGCCTTTGGACTCACTCCGCCGTGTCGCGTTAGTAATCGGCAATAGCAGTTATCAATATCTTCCAGTTCTGGATAATCCGCATAATGATGCAGAGTTAATCGCTAAGACGTTGACCAAACTCCATTTTGAATTGGTTGGAGGCAGAGCACTTCTCGATCTCAGTCGCGCGAATTTTGAAGAAACGGTTAAGGCTTTCTCATTAGCGTTACATGGAAGCAACTTGAATAATAATTATGAGCTAAGTAAGAATAAAAATAGCCATTCAAATAGAGCAGTAGTCGCACTGTTTTACTATGCTGGTCACGGTTTACAGGCTCGTGGCGAAAACTTTTTAATACCGATTGATGCCAATCCGACCAAGGATGGCGATCTTGATTTTCAAACCATGAACGTGAATATGGTGCTGCGTCAGATGGAAGGCGCCACTTCACTGAACATGGTTATCCTGGATGCTTGCCGAAATAATCCATTCGGCGGGCGTGGCTTGCGCAGCAGTGGTAATGGTCTCGCGGAAATTCGGGCGCCCGAAGGGACCCTGGTCGCTTTCGCTACTCAAAGTGGTAATATTGCTCAGGACGGCCCCCCGGGCGATAACAGTCCTTTTGCTAGTGCATTGGCCTGGGGCCTCCAACAACCTGGATTGGATCAATTCGGCGTATTCAACGCAGTGGCGGTAAAAGTAAAAAAGATCACTTCAGGCGAGCAGCAGCCATGGATGTCCAATTCTCCCATCGAAGGCCGTTTTTTCTTTGTCCCGCCCTAGAATCATAATCTTCAATTTGACACCACATACGGCAATTTATTATATTCAATCACAGCCGGTGGGTGTAAGTAAGTACGAAGCTGCAGAATTTTCCTATTTTTTGACTACATTTAATTTGGCGAGGAGTTTAAATTCTTTTGGTAGTCTGCTTTGATGGCCTTGAGGGGTTAGCTTTTACAAGCCTGATGGTCTGCACTTGGCCGAGACCTGTCTGTCACTGGCTCCGTCAAGCGGTTGTTTTCTGAACAGGTTCCGCAAACGATTTTTTAACACTCCATTTCGTTTTAACTAATCCTAAATAGCTGCCAAAGCTTCTTT
>PMDM01000198.1 GCA_003155565.1 Methylococcaceae bacterium
GCAGGAACTTATCATCGAGCGCTGCCGGATGCGGGGGCTGGTAGGTTATATCTATTAAGGTGAAGTGTGCCTGGTGGTGCCAGGGATGCAAGCCGCTTTTGTCGATATTGGCCTGGACAAGGCGGCGTTCCTGCATCTTTCCGATTTATGCGCCAGGGATTTGGAAAAAAAAGGTTCGGAAAACATTGAAGCTTACTTACACGAAGGTCAGCAGGTTGTCGTCCAGGTCGTCAAAGATCCGTTGGGTACGAAAGGGGCAAGAATCACTACAGAAATTTCAATTCCTTCGCGGTTTCAGGTATATATGCCTTATGCCGGCAATTCCGGCGTTTCGCAGCGGATTGAATGTGATGAGGAACGTGTCCGTTTAAAAGCTTGTCTCGAAGCGTTCAGNNGGGAATCCATATCCGCCAAGATTGCCGGGGCAAAAGCCAAGGAATTTATCCATAAGGATTTACCGCTAAGTGTGCGTACTTTAAGGGATTTGTATAAAGAAGGTATCGAACGGGTCAGGGTGGATTCCAGGGAGACCTATCATCGCTTGGTAGAATTCGCGGAAATATTTGTACCTGAGATAGTTCCCGTCGTCGAACACTATACCGGTGAAGGCCCATTATTTGACATTTACAATGTTGAGGATGAAATTCAAAAAGCCTTGGAGCGTAAGGTCAGCCTAAAATCAGGCGGACACCTGGTGTNNTATCATTATTGATTTTATTGATATGCAGAGCGAAGACCACAAAAAACAAGTGCTACAGGCATTGGAGCGCTGCCTGGAAAAAGACCGGGCAAAGACTAAAATTACGGAGGTTTCATCACTGGGCTTAGTGGAAATGACCCGCAAACGGACACGGGAAAGTCTGGAACATATTCTTTGCGAGCCATGTAGTGCCTGTGGTGGACGCGGTGTGCTGAAAACCTCGGAGTCGATGTGCCTGGAAATATTCCGCGAAATCATCCGCGAAGTTAGACAATATAAGGTGCAGAAATTACTGGTTTTGGCTTCAAACAGTGTCGTGGAGATGTTGCTCGATGAAGAGGCCGATATGCTGGCTGAATTGGAGACATTCCTGGGCGTGCAAATCAAGTTCAGGGCAGAAGCAGAATACAATCAAGAACAGTATGATGTGGTGCTTCTCTAGTTTAGACGCGCCAAAAATACTTGCAAAAGTAATGGCTACCGATAATTAATCCTTATGATCCATCACGTCAAACGGGCAACCCGGCATCTGATTTTCTGGTCATTGTTGATAGTGGCGATTACCCTGAGCGGTATGCGGCTAGTGTTGACAGGTATTGACAGCTATAAATCCAGTTTAGAGGCCCGTATCAGCGTACTGGTGGGCACACCGGTAAAGTTGGGCAGTTTGGGTGCCAAGATGCGTGGCATTAGCCCCGAACTGGTTTTAAAAGAGATCAATATCGCTTCGTCCATAGCAACAGAAAAGCCCAGTATTCAACTTAAAGAAATTCGCTTAGGCATCAACTTGGGTGAGTTTTTGCTTAACAGGGATGTGTTGTCGTCGTCCTGGGTTACCTTAGTGGGCGCAAGGCTATCAATGACTCGCAAACAAGATGGACAGATCGCCGTTGAGGGTTTAAGGGCAGGTAATGGACAGCCGCTGTGGTTATTGCAAGGACGGAAATACGAAGTATTGCAAAGCCAAATTACTTGGCAAGACCGTCAAAAAGGCGGATCGCCCTTAGTGTTGGATGCGGTTAATTTGGCCGTTATGAACGACGGCGACCACCATCGCATCAATATGTTGACGAAGTTGCCGGAAAAATACGGCGATGATTTAAAAGTGGTTGTTGATTTCGAGGGTGTAGCGGATAAGCCTTCAGACATAAAGGGTACGCTGTTTGTCGAGGGTAAGAATGTCAAACTCCACGAGCTTGCCTCCAACTATCTGCCATTTGATATTAGCATGACAACTGGTTCAGCAGACTTTAAGGTCTGGGGCCAATGGCAGCAAGCAAAACTGGTTTCAATTAAGGGTGACACGCAATTACGGCAAGCGGTTTTTTCGAGAAAAGGGAAAGGCAGCTTCCCAGTTAACAACCTGGATACCCAGTTTAACGGGCAGATAAAAGATCAGCAGTGGTTTGTGGATATCAACCGTTTCTTGCTGGAATCGACAGGGGAAAACAAAAAATCCAGCAAAAAATGGCTGGATGCTATCGTTAGTCTCGCTGGAGAAAAAGCCGCAGATACTGGACTTGAAAAGTTAAAGATGTACGCTGAACAACTGGATTTGGCGGAGGTCTCGACGATATTACAGTTTTTTGCACCACTGACTGAGGAGCAGGCGCAGTTGTTGGGGCAAGCCCAAGTAAGCGGCAGTTTAAGGCATTTTTCCTTGTACGTTGAACCCGAGATCAAAAGTTTTGCCGTTGCCGGCTGGTTCGACTCGATCAGCATCGAACCTTTCTTATCCATACCCGGAATGGACAATGTTAGCGGGCAAGTGAAGGGCAGCGACAAATTGGGCAAAGTCGAACTAGCCAGCCAGGATGTCCATGTTAAAGCCCCGCAGATATTCGACAAACCAATATTGTTCAGCCAAGTCAAAGGGTTACTGGAGTGGCAGCAATCCGAAGGTCAATGGCTCTTATCCAGCCAATCTATTGACCTGAATTGTCCAGCTTTTCAGAGCGAAAGCCGCTTACTCGTCCGTATTCCAAAAAGCGAAGAAAAACCTTTCATCGACCTGCAAATCGCATTCAATAGCAATGACCTAAGCCAAGTCGCCGATTATCTACCGACACAAATAATGAAAGAGAAGCTTAAGGCTTGGTTGAGCAATGCTTTTGTCGCGGGTCAGCTGACAAAAGGCGATTTACTGTTTTACGGTAAGCCGAATGACTTCCCGTTCGCTGATGGCATGGGCGTGTTTGAANNCCCGAATGGCAGCATATTTCCGGCATCAATGGCGAGTTACTATTTCAACATAACAACATACTGGGTTCGTTTAATCGAGGCCTGATTGGTAAAGTCGATATAACAAAAGCTGAAATGTTGATTTCCGGTTTGGGTATCGACGAGCAATTAATTATCAAAGGTGAAGGGCGAGGGGACATAAACCAAATCCTGAATGTCCTGCAACAATCGCCCTTGGTTAGTCGAGTAACCCCATTGATGGCAGGCATTACCCTACAGGGAGCAACCAAGGTGGCACTTGATTTGACGATACCTTTCCGGCCAGGCCACGAAATTAAGGTCGATGGCAATGCCCAGTTGAAAAACGCCCAGTTAACCGTCAACCGGATTGACTTGAAAGTTAACAAAATAAATGGCGAATTAAAATTCAACAAACAGGGTATTTATGGTGATGGTATTCAAGCATTTGCGCTTGGTCATCCTATAAAAGTCAATATTGCCCAGGCCGACCAACAAACTTTGATAAACGTAGACGGCAAGGCCAAGGTTAGCGATGTAGAAAGTCTATTTGCTTGGTCTGGATCGCAACAGGTGGAAGGCGAAGGCGCTTATCAGCTTCAGTTACAATTGCCTAAGTCTGATGTAGACAATAACCCAGTGCAGATAAGCGTTAAATCGACCTTGGAAGGGGTGGAGTTACAACTCCCGGGCACATTAACGAAAACCAAAGACCAAAAAAAACCTTCATCGATGACATTCAGCCTAAGCGACGAATTCGCCTTACCCATAGAATTGAATTACAACAATGAGTTGAAAGCTGCCATAAACCTTAACACCAAGGAACAACGAATTAATTCCGGGCATGTGTTAATTGGCATGGGTGAGGTAAGACAGACCCGAATGCCCGGGATTAAACTGGAGATTAATCGAGATCAACTGCCATTACAAGAATGGTTGGATATGGCAACTACTCAACAACAGGCAGGAAGAGCCAATCTCGATATTAGTGAAATAAAAATACGCAGCACGTCGGCGATGTGGAAAAAAACCCGCTTGGGTTCGTTTGATTTAGCCCTAAAACGCAGCCCTAGTTTTTGGGTTGGTGAAATTGATAGCACCGTCGCGAAAGGAAAGGTTCAACTACCGATTGAGTTACAGGGCGCTAATTCCATAAGCCTGGATATGGAAATGCTGAATCTGTCAGCTTTAAAACAGCTAACATTTCAGGATACGTCTACCAATTCTGGACTCAAACCGCTGCTTAATATCCACAGTAAAAAAACCTTATGGCAGTCTGAAAATCTTGGGGAATTAGCCCTAGAAACAGTGCGTACGCCACAAGGCATGATTATAAAACGCCTGGATCTGGATGGCGAAAATGAAACGCTGGCTTCGACGGGGAGCTGGAAAGACAATGGTGTAACATCGACAACCCATCTCACAGGCCGCCTTGATATGAAAAGGGCGGATAAGTTATTTGATAAGCTCAACATTACCAAAGACCTAACCGATACCAGTGGTGTGATTGATTTTAAACTCAACTGGAATGCACTGCCGTGGCAAATGTCCTTACCTGATTTACGAGGGGATATGAATGTCAATTTAAAAAATGGCCGCATCTTGAGTATTGATCCAGGATTTGGCCGGGTCTTAGGAATCCTGGCGGTCGCGCAGTGGATTAAACGGCTACAATTGGATTTTAGCGATATTTATGAAGAAGGCTTGACTTTCAATAGTATCAAGGGACACTTTGATTTACTGAATGGCAAAGCAACGACCAAAAACTTATTCATTGATGCCGTGCCTGCTAAAATTACGATTATCGGCGATACCGATCTGGTTAAACAAACGGTTGACCACGTTATTAAAGTAGTGCCCAAAAGTTTAGAATCCGTTCCTATTGCTGGTACAATCGTAGGGAGAGTAGCCGCAATGGTCGGTAAGACCTTAACCGGGAAAGACCAGGAGGGGTTTTTCTTCGGTACAGAATATTTGGTGAAGGGTAGCTGGGACGATGTAAAAATCAGGTCACAGCATGAAAATGATGGTTTATTTCAAAAAACCTGGAACGGTATTACTGACTTCCCGTGGGCAGAAGACGAAAAACAAAAATAAAGAGAAAGCAATATGATTAAGTGTGCGGCCATACAAATGGCATCAGGGCCCAATGTTAGTTCCAACTTATTGGAAGCCGAAAAGCTGATTGCCGAAGCGGTCAAAACTGGCGCAAAATTGGTGGCGTTACCGGAAAATTTTGCCATGATGGGTGACCGCGAAATAGATAAGGTCAAGATCAAGGAAGTTGATGGCACAGGGTCTATCCAAAAATTTTTGTCGTCAACCGCAAAAAAATACGGGATATGGCTTATTGGCGGCACGATTCCTATCGCGGGAGATAATGAGAATAAAGTCCGTGCCGCTTGTGTCATTTATAACGACCTCGGCGAACGGGTTGGACGTTATGACAAAATCCATCTCTTCGATGTCAATGTGCCGGGTACAGATGAAGTTTATCGTGAATCCGACAGTATAGAGCGTGGCGACCAAACGCTCGTATTGGATACGCCGTTTGGCAAGCTGGGAATCGCAGTTTGTTATGACCTGCGCTTTCCAGAGGTTTTCCGTAAAATGGTGATGCAAGGTATGGAAATTTTGGTGATTCCATCAGCATTTACTGCCAAGACCGGATCGGCACATTGGGAGGTGCTATTACGTGCACGTGCCATAGAAAATCTATGTTACGTAATAGCGCCGAACCAGGGTGGTTTTCACCTTAATGGTCGCAAAACATACGGGCATAGTATGATTATTGATCCGTGGGGCTTGGTGTTGGATTGCTATAAAACCGGCGCAGGTTTTGTAGCTGCGGATATCGATCTTGAAAAGCTAGCTAAAGTGCGTAGCGCTTTCCCTGTACTTAATCACCGACGCTTTAACTGTGAATAATATGCGGACACCCTTTACATTTTTGCTGGTTTCCTTACTATTGTCAGCGTGCGGCACTACGGATAATAGTCGCTACAAGGATAATGCCAATCTTGAACAGCCTCCTGAGTTGCCAATCGACAAACAAGGAGCAGAACAGGTTGACGTCAATAAACTTGAAGCCCCAAAAAGGCGGCATGGCAAAGGCCTCAAGTCCGATATTTATATGACTGAAGGCTCAACTACGCAATTTAAAATCAAACGCAGCTTCGATGAGGCGTGGAGTATTTTGAATCGTGCGATTCAACATAATGACTTAAAAGTGACTGACCAAGACCGCAGCAAAGGGTTTTATTATGTTGCCTACAATAGTGGTTTTTTCGGTAAAGCAAGCACGTTTTTTGATGGAGAGCGGAAGAACCAGCCAACTTATTTGTTGAAAGTTGAAGCGCAAGGTGATGAAACCAGCGTTATTGCAAGCTTGGCAGGCAAGGACGAGCAAACCAATCAAGCGAGCCCTAAAAATGCGGGTGGCGATACTTCCCAAGATCAGTCACCAAAACTTATGGAATTACTGTTTGACACTTTGCACGATGACTTGAAAGATGAGTGAACGTTATCATGCAGGTCAAGTCTGATTTTATACATAAACTCATCTATACCACCGAAATCTATTGATTCAATGGAACTATTAGACCAAGCACGACAAACCATTCTCACTCCTACCGGGATGCAGGACAGCG
>PMDM01000446.1:0-227 GCA_003155565.1 Methylococcaceae bacterium
TACAAGCCAGTTTCGCAGTCTCTCCCGTTCTTGGCGCCGCCGCTTGCCTGGGCGCGCTAATTACCGGCATCTACAGCTTTCGCCTGGTGTTTGTGGTTTTTTTCGGCGTCCAACCTAAGGCAGTCGAAAAGGAAATCAGTTTAAGCATGAGCATTCCCCTGCTTTTATTGGGTGCTCTTGCTTTGTTTGGCGGATTGTTACAGATTCCGCTGGACTCTGTATTCCCA
>PMDM01000446.1:282-4360 GCA_003155565.1 Methylococcaceae bacterium
CCAAACCGATAAGGCTTTTCTTTCTGAGCGGCTGGGGCATGGATGCAGTTTATGAATTTTTGTTGATCAAGCCTTTTAACGCCATCGCTAATCTTAATAAGAACGATGCAGTAGATAGTGTTTACATTGGGATAGCTTGGTTTAGCCGAGGGCTTCACCAGATGATGAGCACATCACAAACAGGGCGTATCCGTTGGTNNGGTTTTGCCGCCTGGTTTTCAGAATCTAAATTTTCCAATGCCCCGCGCTGGGTCGCCATCATCACCCTCGTTATTGAAGCGTTACTCGTACTTTGGCAATGTACGGTAGTTGAACAAATAAACAACTTGTCTACAGATATGCCGCAAACCTGGCTGGCAGACTTTAATCGATCCTGGATTCCGCGCTTTGGCATTGGTTTTCACCTGGCTTTAGACGGGTTAAGTCTAGTTTTGATTGCCTTGACTGTCTTGCTTGGCTTCATGGCAGTCANNTGGTTTGCCGACTTTAACCGGCCATGGATTCCTCGCTTTGGAATCGGTTTTCATCTGGCTATGGATGGCCTCAGTCTGCTCCTGATAGCCTTGACAGTCTTGCTTGGCTTCATGGCAGTCAGCAGTTCCTGGACAGAAATTAACAAGCGTCAGGGCTTCTTTTTCTTTAATCTGTTAGCCTGTCTGGCCGGTACTGTCGGGGTATTTTTAGCGGTCGACCTGTTCTTGTTCTTTTTCTTCTGGGAATTGATGATAATCCCCATGTATTTTTTGATCAGCATATGGGGGCATGAAAACCGGACTTATGCGGCGATAAAATTCGTCATTTTTACACAAGTCAGCAGCCTTCTTATGTTGCTGGCAATCCTAGTATTGGTACTGACCAGTCACAGCCTGAGCGGTA
This sequence comes from Methylococcaceae bacterium, assembly GCA_003155565.1. Lineage (GTDB taxonomy): Bacteria > Pseudomonadota > Gammaproteobacteria > Methylococcales > Methylomonadaceae > Methyloglobulus. The sequence goes on from PMDM01000446.1 coordinate 1,159, forward strand.
TTTATACATTTGATTATTTCAAATTACTGGGTACTGAAATCCCGCCTGACCTTGCCTATTGGCTGATGCTGGGTTTTTTTGTCGCGTTTACTGTCAAGCTACCGGCAGTGCCTTTCCATACCTGGTTGCCGGACGCGCACACCCAAGCCCCGACCGGAGGCAGCGTGATTCTTGCGGGCGTCATGCTTAAGACAGGTGCTTACGGTCTGTTGCGCTTTGTTATCCCTTTGTTTCCGGAAGCAGCGCATCAGTTTGCACCGATAGCCATGACTTTGGGTGCAGTGAGCGTGCTATATGCTGCAATGATGGCATATGCCCAGACTGATTTGAAACGGTTGATTGCCTATACCAGCGTCAGCCATATGGGTTTTATCCTGATAGGTATATTTGCCTGGAATATCTATGCCTTACAAGGTTCGGTCATTACCATGCTGGCTCACGGCATCAGTGCCGCTGCATTGTTTATGATAGCGGGTGCGCTGCAAGAACGCTTGCATACCCGGAAAATGGGGCGAATGGGCGGACTTTGGCAAATGTTACCTCGGTTATCGGCATTTGCATTGTTCTTTGCAATGGCCTCACTGGGGCTGCCGGGCTTGGGAAATTTTATCGGGGAATTTTTAGTGCTGTTAGGAGCTTTTAAGGTTAATGTGTTATTGACTGGCGTGACTGCGCTGGTGCTTATCCTGGCTCCGGTTTATTCCCTGGCCATGATACAAAAAACTGTGCATGGCACGTTTCATAACCAAGCACCTGTATTAGATATCAATCGCCGCGAGCTAACCTCGCTGGGATTGCTAGTTCTCGCGACCGTGTGGCTAGGCCTAAGTCCAGGGACGTTTTTTGATGTCTCTGCTCCTGCGCTGAAGCAAGAAATGCAAGTATCTTCTGTTGTGGAACACTAATGGATAATCACCAGCTAGCCGCCCTTGCCCCCATAATTACGCTTTCTACTGTTGCGATAGCGGTTATGCTGACCATTGCCATCAGACGCAATTTCATCCTAATCAGCAGTGTCACTGCCTTTGGAATTTTGCTCTCCTTATCGGCATTGGGCGTTGCCTGGCAAGAAACCCCAATTCAAACGACTTTACTAATACGTATAAATAGCTTTGCCTTGTTCTATATGGCACTCCTGTTACTGGCCAGTCTTGCTGTGGTGGGGTTTTGCTATGATTATTTCAAAACCCGTGAAGGTGAAAACGAAGAGCTTATGCTACTTCTGCTCACCGCAGTCCTGGGCGCTTCCGTGTTGGTTTCCAGCAGCCATTTTGCGACCTTTTTTATCGGTCTAGAAATACTCAGCATTTCCCTATTTGCCTTAATCGGCTACCCGCTAAATCAATCGCGGCCTCTTGAAGCTGCGATTAAATATCTTATTCTATCCGGCGTGTCTTCGGCATTCCTGTTGATGGGTATGGCGTTGATTTATGCACAAAGCGGTGAACTTAACTTCAGCGGCATTGGACGATTTTTAGCCAATCAACCTGCTATGAACGCCATGATTCTGGGCGGCATAATCCTTATCATGGCCGGACTGGGTTTCAAGCTCTCCCTGGTACCGTTCCATTTATGGACGCCGGATGTTTATGAAGGCGCACCTGCGCCAATTACGGGATTTATCGCCACCGTTTCAAAAGGCGCCGTCTTTGCCATACTGTTGCGTTTTTTCATCGGCACTGAGAGTCAAGTCTACACCCCGCTTCTGACTGTCTTTAGCGTCATAGCCGTACTGTCTATACTGGGCGGTAACCTGCTGGCTTTATTGCAAACGAATGTCAAACGTTTGCTGGCCTATTCGTCAATCGCTCACATGGGCTATCTGATGGTTGCATTCATTGCAAGTGGAAGCATAGCTCCGGCTTTGGCTGTAGAATCAGTTACTTTTTATATTGTGGCTTATTCCATCACGACTATCGGTGCTTTCGGTGTTGTATCGGTACTTTCGACCCCACAAATTGAAGCCGGGGATATCGAATTATATCGTGGACTGTTTTGGCGGCGGCCATGGTTGGCAAGCGCGTTTACCTTAATGTTGCTGTCGCTGGCGGGAATCCCGCTAACTGTTGGGTTCATCGGTAAGTTCTATATTTTCACAAGCGGTGGTGAGGCAAGATTATGGGGATTGATGCTTGCAGTCTTTGCCGGAAGCGGACTCGGGCTTTATTACTATTTAAGAATCATCATAGCAATGTCTATGACTGAGGAGGCACCAATTGCTAATTTTGGGGAATGTTCAAATCATTGGGTTTCTTCGGCAACACTGGTTACTTTGAGTATTTTGCTGGTCTGGTTCGGTATTTATCCCAATCAATTAATCACAATCATCCAATCTGTCTCAAATACGATGAGATGAGAATTCTTCTTTCCCTTCACACAACATTGGGCTTTCAAAGGATTTTATTGGGCCTTATTTTTATAGTTTCTTTTGTGGTTACTTTTTATTGTTTTTGGCAGGTACATTATTAAAAAAACCTATTAAAACGGGAATTTAAACAAAAGTAAACATGTCCAAGAATTGCAGTGTGGCAACAGAAATAAAATCAAAGTAATCCCCTGTCTATGCAGGGATAATGTTTATCTAATTAATCAACAACGAAGGGATCAATATGCTGGCTAAAATTACGGTTGCAGACTATATGGCTACAAATTTAGTAACACTGACCAAAGATACGAATGTGATCGATGCTATCAAAATCTTGCTGGATCATAAAATTACCAGTGCTCCAGTTATGGATTCAAATGGTCATTTCGTCGGTATGTTTTCAGAAAAAGATGGCTTGAAGGTTTTTTTAGAAAGTGTCTATGATCAAGGAATGGGTGGTAAAGTAGGCGACTACATGAGCACGGACACTTTAAGTGTTGACGCGTCGTCAAGTATTGTCGATATTGCTGAAAAATTCGATCAATCATCTACCAGAAGTTTTCCGGCGTTCCAAGATGGCAAATTCATAGGCGTCATTAGCCGGGTGGATATTTTAAGGGCGTTAGTTGCATTATAGTTGGGAATATGGATACAGTCTTATGAAGTTTAACTTATTTTCTTGTTGTATCTACTACTGATCCTGCCCCGCTCTAGCGGACTCGTGGCTAAGAGAGTAATCTCTAAAACCGAGGTCAACTATGAAACCCAAAAAAGAAGAAGTAATAACACGATCTGTCCGCAACAAATATAGTGCACAGTTTAAAGAACAAGCGTTAG
>PMDM01000320.1 GCA_003155565.1 Methylococcaceae bacterium
CTGCATAAACATCTACAGATAAGGGTAGCGCTGAGATCAGAATCAACGCGACATAGGTTGCTATTTTATGGACTTTGTTTTTCATAATATTGCTCGATCCTAAATTTTTACTATCTCGATCAGTCACCTCAATTTGAGTTGCCATGTCCGCTGACCGTTTGAAATCATGAAAGACCCTCTAAAATAACAGAGTCTTTATTTTATAAAGCAAATACAATGCCAAAATTTTAAACACGTATTAATTACTATAAAAACATAGAGTTGGCTTGTATTGTGAAAATAAAAACCGAATGTGAATGGTTTTTTTGGTGGAAAAACACCGATGGAATTGGGTTATTACAACCGCTGGGGGTCATCCAAGGTGTAGGTTGGCATCAGGTTTCTGCAAGTTAAATAAGCTGGCGAATCGTAGTTTAGGTACATGGGAATTGGAATGGTGAGGTTCGACAACCACAGGGCTGCCTTGATCAACGCTATGTTGGCGCTAACGTTATCTTTCAATTCCTTGCAAAGCCTCCCGATGATTCAATGTTGGTATAAAAATGGCTTAAATGAACCGTACAAATCGGTTTATTTGAGCCTGAAACAACTTTGCCATACTTGCCTGTTTATTATTAGCCTTTGATTTCAATAGTTAAATTAAGAGATATATATGTTGGCATAAAAATCGCTTAATTTAATACTGTGACAATATCAATCAATTACTGTAGAGAGAAAACGATGAAACCTAAAATATTTCTAAGCTTATGTTGTTTACTGTTTGCGGCCTCTTGTCTTGCGGAAACGTCAATGAACGCACTCCAAACTACGACAGTAAATCAACCTCCCGCTAAACCAAGCGTCCAGAACAACGGCACTACAATACCGATCAAACCACCGTCCTCTGGAAACAATCAGAAAAAGCCCGATATGGCTGCATTCTGTAAAGAGCATACTTGCTAATTTCCCTAGACTTACCTTGTAAATTGGAAAATATAATGAAACGAATAACTACCCAAGCGTCTATTTTCAGTATGCTATCAATCTTGTTTAGCGCGTCTTTAGTTGCTGGCGTACCGGACTGGACGCATCAAGAACAATCAACCTGGGGAGCGCTCGATGACACTACCCAAACAGTAACGCCGTTGATGTACCCTTATGCGGAATGCACTATTGGCAGCCATCAATCGCCCGTTGATCTTTCGTCCAGAACGCATGAAAAGCCAGCAGACAGCTTGAGAATTGATTATGAACGGGATACGTCGCCTGATTTTTTTAACAGTGGCCATGCCCGCGCAAGTCAACTTACCGCCTACTTATCCGGGCAGGCTTTTTGTCAACAGGGATGCTTATCCGTTAATCCAATTCCATTTTCATGCGCCTGCGGAGCATGTCATTGGAACAAAAACTTTCCCCGCCGAATTACATTTTGTGCATATTCGTGCAGATGGAAAAATGGCGGTATTGAGCGTATTGCTGGAAGAGCAAGGCGACATAGAAAATCCAGAATTTCAGAAAATTTTGGATAATATGCCACGTACCCCTGCCACGCACGAGACAAGCTCGGGTGTGCAATTGCGGTTAAAGTCATTATTGCCATCAAATAAAGCCAAATTTTTTAGCTACGCAGGGTCATTGACAACCCCGCCTTGCAGCGAGGGAGTGAATTGGTATGTCTTATCCGAACCGCTTAAGGTTTCTAAGNNCATCCTAACAACCGTTTGCCACAGGATTTGAATGGACGGGTAGTTATGATCAGATCCCATTAAAGCATAGCCTCGGGTAGCCCAGGTATTGATTTTTATAAGAAAAACATAAGTAAGATCGTGCAACTGTTTTAAAAAGTTGTCATTCCGGCAGGGACGACCGCCAAGGATGGCGGAAGTGCGGTAAGCAAGTAGGAACTTGCGCCGCTTGCCGGAATCCAGGATTCATGGGTGGCTCGGAACTTGCCGTCCATGGCACTGGATACCCGCCGGGAAGCGGGTATGACGCACTTTTTGGCTTCAGTTGCTAGTCATGTTCTCTAATTCAGATTTTAAATCAGTTATGTATTTTTACTTATATCGGAGGGATGTGAGCATTCGCCACAATCACAAGTTTAACAAAAGCTGTTGGTGAACCTTGGGTGGGCTTTGGCCGCCGTTGGAGCCAGCATCCTTATTTTCTATCGCTGAATTTGTGGCATAGGGATAGAGAACCTTTAGGCCGCATACTTTTTAACAAGTTGATTATGAAACGCAATTCGATAGCCATTGATATCCTACCCGACACATGTATTGAAATTGACTGGAGAAGTGCTTATCACCAATTCGATAGTTTGTGGATGTTTCATAAGGTTCATCACAACGACCCTTGCCTGAATGTTTCAACCGGTTTCAGGATACACATTACTGAACTGTTGATTACACATCTACTAAAAGCGATTATGATCATTGTCTTGGGAATAGATGTGTTAACGGTGCTTGCAAATGAGGTGGTAACCACACTATTTATCATGCTTCATCACTCGAATATTACCTTCAAGGGAGAAAAATGGTTTGGATGTGTGTTTATTGTCCCTTATCTTCATCGTACCCACCATTCAATACAACGGAATGAGCACGACAGAAATTACGGCGCTATTCTATCAATCTGGGACCGTATATTCGGGACGTTATCGGAACTTGAACCTTTAGAGATTGGTATAAAGGGAAATTCGCCGCTGGATTTTGTCAATTTGGTTAGATTTAATTTTACCTTGTCAACACCGCCTACACCGCGAACTGTTAATTTGGAATCCATGATTGCCGAAGCGGCTTATTACAGGGCGGAAAAACGGAATTTTTCTCCTGGACAAGCATTAAATGACTGGCTGGAAGCTAAAAAAAAAATTAACCAATTGGAATAATGAACAAGGTTACTCTTATATTTTTATAATCAATAACCAAGATTCATCCAAAAGGAACTGCTTGCTCCCCAGTTGGGGATTTTAATCTGTAACCATGTAAATATTTATCGCGGATAGCCCTTTCACTAAAGTGCTCTTTCTAGGTTTTGATGAGAGGGCAGAGGTTTGTACGTTGATTTCAGGGGTTGAAATCTTGTCTACCTCAAAAATTTATATAGAGTTTCTCCTTTAAATTGGTTGGTATCAACCAATTAATTTGGTTGATACCAACCAATTTAAATTAATTTGTGGATTTACACCATTTTGCCCCTTAATATTAAACCCTCACTTAACTACCCAGGAAATCCTAGTAAGGTCCTGGCATTGTGATGCTTTAGGCCATGTGCCTGGTTGATCTGACAACTGGATGAATAATTTGAATCTTAATATGGCACATACCTTGCTTTGTAATGACTTGTGAAAGAACAAGTTTTTTCAAAATGGTTAATATCATGCGGACATATTAAAACCTGATCAAACCATTTCTTGCTCTTAGCTGAACCGGCAAATCTGCCGTATTAATTATTTAGAAATGGATCGCCATGAAAACAAAAACCTCGAATAAAACATCGACAGCTATCGTTGTTTTTTTAGCCGCATCATTCGGCCCTATATCAACCGTTTCCGCAGCTTATAGCCCCACGGCTTCAGCTTTTTTATTCGCTCCTGAGGCCAAACAATCTTTGGCAACAAAACGCGACATATTGGAAGAAAAACACCAACAAATTGAATTTGAGGCATTAGCGGCAGTCACGGGGGCGCAAAACGCACTAATGGCATTAAAAAAAAATGACAGTAAACGCGCATTTGTTTTATTAACAGATGCGACAAAACAACTTAATTTGTTGCTGGCCAAGTACCCGCAATCAAATCTAATACCCGCTATTATTGATGCCGATATTTTAGATTTTGATAGTAATACTAAACAAGTTGAGCAATTGATCAATGCAGCCAATGACCTGCTCAAAGACGACAGGGTTCAGGATGCCCGCCAACTTTTGGATCAACTCGTCAGCGAAGTACATGTCACCACTATCAGTGTCCCCTTGGGTTCCTTTTCAATGGGTGTAAAAGATGCAGCTTACTTTGCCAGTACAGGTAATGTTGATAAGGCTGAAGACGTACTTTATGAAGTATTAAACCGGTTAGTTAAAACGAGAGAAATTTTACCTTTACCGGTGCTGAAAGCTGAGGGATTGTTAAAAGAGGCTTCTAAATTGGAACACACAAACATTGGGGCACAAGAAGCCAGTCGAACTGAAATAACAAAATTATTTGATGCGGCTAAAGAAAAAATAAAATATGCTCAAATGTTAGGTTATGGTGGCAAAAATGATTACTTGGGGCTTTACGATGCGATCGATGACATGAAAAAGGTTATCTTTACCAAAAATTCAGCGGATGCCTGGAATAAAATCACAACCACGATTTCAGGCCTAAAAGATAAATTGACTCGCCTGAAAAAATAGTTGCCCGAGAACCTTCTTTTTATCGTTCAACAGATAAAACATCAGCATTAGCCTTTGCCCTAAGATTAAAGTTAATCGGACTCTAGGTCGGCATTACTTATTGGGTTAATAAACATATCTTGTCAAGCAAAGGGAGTAAATTAAAAACCTGTTATTTCTAGAGAATATCATTACCGCTAAACACCTACTAAGCTATTAATGTTGTGGGGTTTCGCATAATATTGGTACATTTTTAAAACTATTAGTGTGATGATTTATGGAAAATAAGCCTAATAAAAAATTGATTATCAAAATTCTAACCATCGGGGCAATCTTAGCCACACTGAGCTACTTATTTCATCCCGAAGTCGGGCAATTAAGTGTCATGGTTAATGGTGAACCTATAGCTGATCCATTAGTCCGCCTTGCTGCCATTCCAACCTTTCTGGTAATTATGGGGCTTGCCGTTGTCCTCACAATATTGCTGTTCATGGGTATCGGCGTGTTTATGTTTTTAGGCACCCTGTTTTTTGCATTAATGGTTTGCTTTGTAATGGCACCTTATTTTTGGCCGGTGTTGGTTATTGTTTTTCTGGTCATCGCATTGATGTCTTATGGCCATGAAAAAACTGAATGATCATGGCGCAATCATGCCGTTTTGCAGATAACTTTCTTCATAGTTGAACACAATATTGGCATCGGGCAAAATCAAGGCTTCATTCTTATCCTTATAGGCTAGCCGGAACAACATATCCTTCATAACGTTGATGCGTGCGGCTTGTTTGTCATCCGCTCTGACTATAGTCCAAGGCGCTAATAAATGATGCGTCCTGGCAAACATGGTATTGCGGGTCAGGCTGTAATCGTCCCAATGTCTTTGCGCGGCTTTATCAATGGGGCTGACTTTCCATTGTTTAAGCGGATTCTGTAGACGGTCTTTCAGGCGCTTCTTCTGCTCCTCGCGGCTAATATCCAGATAATATTTCAATAATTTGATGCCGGAACGCACCAGCATCTGCTCGAAGTCAGGTACCGTTTCCAGGAATTCATGATATTCCTGGTCGGAACAAAAGCCCATGACCCTTTCCACGCCCGCACGGTTGTACCAGCTACGGTCNNGTGCGGCATAGCGTTGAAAATACCAACTGCTATTGTCACGGTCTGACGGTTTGCCGAGCGCAACAATACGGGTTTCACGCGGACTTAAGTACTGGGTAATGCGTTTTATAGTGCCATCCTTACCGCCCGCATCGCGACCTTCAAAAATAATCAGAATCCTTTCATTCTTTTTGATGATGTGTTTTTGCAGCTTAACCAGCTCAATTTGTAATGCCCGTAAGGTTTCTTTGTAAGTGTTATTATTGATTATCTTCGTCTGCTTTTTTGACATGTTGGCCTCGCTTTAGATGTAGATTTATATTCCTTTTTCTGAGGGTTGTACAAAATTTTTACCTGATTAGCAAGAATCTTTATAAGAAGATTGAATGTAAAGGCTTCAATTCCAGAACCTAAAAATAACCACGGAATTAACCGGGGGTTATTGTTACTAGAAATAACAAAGTCAAGCATCGGCATCAGGTTGATTTTCGGGTGCGGCATTGGAAAAAGCAGCCTCCTGCATACAATTTTCATAGATGCCGGTTATTAACGGAAAATTTTTCATTTCGCACCCAAAACGCTGGGCATTGTAGACTTGCGGTATTAGGAAGGCATCCGCCATGCCGGGCGTATCACCAAAACAAAAGCTACCCCAGTAATCGTTTTTTTGCAGTAGCTGCTCAATAGCTGCAAATCCTTCCTGTATCCAGTGGCTGCGCCAGGCTTGCTGAAACTCATCTTTAACTGAGCCTTTTAGATAGTCCAAAACCCGCAAATTATTGGGTGGGTGAATATCACAGGCAATGATTTGNNCAATGCGCGGACATAAGCACGTTCTATGGCGTTGTCAGGTAGCAACGGCGGGTTCGGGTAGGCTTCTTCCAGATACTCGATAATCGCGGATGATTGGGTCAATACCGTATTTTCCACCATCAGGACTGGCACACGTCCTTGTGGGTTGAGTGCTAGGTAATCGGCATTGAATTGTTCACCGCCGTTCTTGAGCAGGTGTACGGGTCGGATTTCATAGTCTATTTTTTTCAGGTTCAACGCAATACGTACCCGATACGCGGCGGAACTCCTGAAATAACTGTACAGGATTATCGGCATGGACTGACCTCCTGTTCAATCGCACCGAAGATTGAATTTCCCTGCCCGTCCAGCATCTCTACCCTTACTTTATCTCCAAATCTCAAATATTCTGTAATAGCTGCACCCGTTTCGATGATTTCAACGACCCGTTTTTCGACAATGCAGGAATACCCTTTTGTTGAATCATAATTGCTGACCGTACCGGAACCGATGATAGTCCCGGCGGCCAGTTTTCGGGACTTGGCGGCATGGTGGATCAACCTCGCAAAACTGAACTGCATATCGGCACCGGCATTCGCATTGCCGAATAACTGCCCGTTCCAATAGACCTTCAAAGGCAAATGCAGCTTGGAATCTTCCCAAGCCGCGCCCAGTTCGTCGGGGGTCACCGCAACTGGTGAAAAAGCGCTGGCAGGTTTACCATGCAGGAATCCGAATCCTTTAGCCAGTTCATCAGGAATCAGGTTTCGCAATGACACATCATTAATCAACACGACCAGCTTGATATGGGCAGCGGCATCCTTGATGGAAATGCCATACTCCACGTCATCGGTAATCACGCCGACTTCGGCTTCAAAGTCGATGCCCCAGTCTTCCCTGGCGACTTCAATAGGATCACAAGCACCCAGCATGTTGTCTGATGCGCCTTGGTACATCAATGGGTCATCGAACAAACTGCTTGGCATATCAACGCCGCGTGCTTTACGCACCAGTTCGACATGGCTCAAATAAGCGCTACCGTCCAGCCATTGATAAGCCCTGGGCAACGGAGCAGCCGCCTGACAGGTATCGAAAGGAATAAATTCACACTCGCCTTCGTTAAGTGCCTGATAAACCCGTTGCAGTTGGGGTTCTGCCTCTATCCAGGCATCCAGTGCTGCTTGCAACGTCAATGCAATATCGGGAACAGGTTTCACCTTGGTCAGCTCACGGTTAACGACGACCAGTATGCCATCCCGACCAGCAGTTTTGAGTGTGGCTAACTTCATTTCCAGGAATCCACATAATCAACCCACTCGATCTCTTTGGCCTGTTCGGAAATTTCAAGCGTATCCCGGGTATCGATCATAACCGCCACTTCATCCGTCATGCTCCCGCGCTTTTCCTCGGCATTTTGCAACGCTTTCGGATGCGGGCCGTGAGGAATACCATTGGGATGTAATGTCATCATGCCCGGTTGGATATGATCCCGGGAAAAAAACTTGCCCGCATGGTAAAAAATCAGTTCATCATAATCGTCATTACTATGAAAAAAAGGTACGTTCAGTGCGTTAGGATCGGACTCGAAGGGCCTGGGTACGAACGTGCAGACGACAAAACGGCTGGTAGTAAAGGTGGTATGGGCTGAAGGCGGCACATGGTAGCGGTGGCTCATCAACGGCCTGATATCGCGCCAGTTAAGGCGTACCGGCATCAACGTGCCATGCCAGCCGACGGCATCCAGTGGATTGAATGGATAGGTGATCGTGCTAAGGCGGTTGCTTTTTTTCACTACTACGCGCCATTCAGCTTCATTTTGCTGGGCGATAAATGCTTCGTCAATCTTTGGCGTATCCAGAATAGCCGGGTCGAAGATCGCCTGACTGCCCACCAGGCCTTTCTCCGGCAAGCGGTAGCTATCGTTGGTCGCCTCAACCAACAAAGCACTGACAGGCTCTTTCACGCTGATGCGCCACTGGGTTCCACGCGGCAACATGACATAATCGCCCTCGCTAAAACTTAAATGACCGTAATCGCAGTACAATTCGCCCACGCCCTGATGCACGAAGATCAATTCGTCACCGTCGGCATTTCTAACCAGATGATCCATATCACCTTTCAATTTCATAAAGCATATTTGTATGTTTGGGTTGCTGAACAACAAACATGCCTCCACCGGACTATCTTTTGAAAACGCCATCTTTTTGGTGTCGAAAGCATGAGGCCGTAACGACCCTTCAACTGATGTCCAAGAGGTAGGCGGGTGGCGGTGATACATCTGGGTGGCAGGCCCATAAAAGCCTTCTTTGCCTAATTCCCGTTCATAAGTATCCGCCGGAAGATCAGTATGCGCCTGCCGGGATGCAATGCCTTCCACTTTGGGTATATTGATCCAAGGCATCAGATCACGCCTCTTTTGACCTGGTCATCCTCGATTGCCTCAAACAACGCCTGAAAGTTACCTTCCCCAAAACCTTCATTACCTTTGCGCTGGATGATTTCAAAGAAGATAGGCCCGATCACGGTATTAGTGAAAATTTGCAGTAACAGGCCGGCACCTCGTTCAGGTGCGCCGTCTATCAATATCCTGTCCTTGCGTAATCGCTCCAATGCCTCATGATGGCCGGGCACTCTTGCATCGACCGCATCATAGTATGTATCAGGAGTGTCCATAAACTGGATGCCGTTAGCACGCAGCTGTTCCACCGTGGCGTAAATGTCATCGGTAGACAGGGCGATGTGCTGTATGCCCTCGCCGTGGTACACGTCCAGATATTCCTGAATTTGCGATTTAGAATCGGTTGGTTCGTTGATCGGGATACGAATTTTGCCGCAAGGGCTGGTCATGGCGCGGGATTTCAATCCGGTCACTTTACCGTGGATATCAAAATAACGGATTTCACGAAAATTGAACAACCATTGGTAAAACTCCGCCCACTTGTCCATGCCACCGTGGTAAACATTATGGGTCAAATGGTCGATAGCGGTCAGCCCGATGCCTTCAGGCCTTGAATCCACGCCTTCCAACGGTATGAAATCAACGTCATAAATGGAATGCTCATCACCATAACGATCTACCAGATAAATCAGGCTGTTGCCAATGCCCCGGATTGCCGGAATGTTGAGTTCCATCGGGCCGACATGACCCTGATAAGGCTGGGCACCCAATTTGACCGCCCGATCAAAACAATCAGCAGCATTTTTGACCCTGATCGCAAACGCACATATAGAAGGGCCATGCACTTTTGCAAAAGCCTGGGCGAAACTGTCCGGCTCATGGTTAATGATAAAATTAATTTGTCCTTGCCGATAAAGCACCACACCCTTGGAGCGATGTTTTGCGATGGCGGCAAAACCCATTTTGGTGAACAATCTTTCCAACTCACGGGTGTCCGGCGCGGTATATTCGACGAACTCGAAACCATCAGTCCCCACCGGATTTGATGCATTATTCATTGCATTGCCTTCGCCTTCATTATATAAACCGTCAGACCCAATCGTTTATGTTAAGTTTCACCCTGAAACTTATCTAATCTAGGTTATGTCTTATGCGCATATACCAACCTTTACCGGAGTTGCATCATGCTAGACGACCATTTAGCAAGTTTTGCCCATAAACATCATATTGAAGGTTTGACAACGCCATCACTGATTGCTCTTAGTGAAGGGCAGATGGGGTATTCCGTCAATAAAGCCAAACGTTTCCTCAAATTTCAACGCCGTATCAACAAGGAACTGCTAAAACATCGCGTCATTACCGATAATCCCTACACGGCATGGTTTGAACAAGGCGACCAGAGCCTAGCACAAATTAAGGCTTTTATCATTCAATTCTCGGTGTTTTCCAATCAGTTTCTGATCGCCCAACTGAACAAGATGATTCATGCCGATACGCTGGAAAGTATGCGGGCATCAAAAGAAATTCTGGCGAATGAAATCGGTGTCCGGTTCAAATCGACCCGGCAGGCAAACGGCGGGGACAATCTCGGATCAACGGAAGGTAGCATTGAGAGTGGTATTTTTCATTTCGGTGCCGGGCATTTTGAATGGTTGTATAACATAGCCAAAGAACTCGACCTTTCGTTTGCCGAAATAGGCCAACCCAAACACGGGACCAAACCCACCCTGTTTTTCTGTGATGAATTAATACGGCTTTATGGCGGAGATGACTACCAAGTTTCCCAGGCTGCCAGTTATGCAGTTGAAAACTGGGCCGCCGCCGGATTCTGGGGGCAATTAATCAAGGGCTTCCACCTGTTTAATGAACGGAACGGGGTCAACCTGCCTTTAGGCTTTTTCGTCTGGCACGACCAACTGGAATCTCAACATGCCGCCCATACCCAGGAAGAACTGGAGGAACTTTATTTTACCCTGGAATTGGATGAAGACGGGTTTATCCGTTATGGCAATGAGATGCTGGACGGCGTTGCCGCATTTTGGGATGGTTTGGATGGGCAGAGGCGGGAGTTGGCGGCGGTTAACTGAATCGTTAAACATAGCCATTCCTAACGTAGCCTGGATGGAGCTTGCGAAATCCGGGGGTTCGTGGCTCCGGTTTCCCTACTTGCTGCGGGGGATTAGGGCAACCCCAAGGGTTTTCCCCTACGTATGCATAGAGATCGCGTAGCCTTGGATGTTCTCTGGAACATTTTATTGGACTGAAATTTTAATAGTACTAACAGGATATTTTTGATACGACGGCTCATATGAATGCACTAAATATGCTTCATTGATATTTTTAAGCCCAGAAAAAGTGTGTGCTTGTAACACCTTGTTGCCTCTATCAAAAATTATGTCAATCTCATCTGTGTGAATTAATACAATTAACTTTTGATATTTACCACCATGGCTTTTAGTGTTTTTATCCTTTAATCTTCTTTCAATTGCCTCGATAATCTCATTATCATTCCATAGTCGAACTACCTCTTGGTTTTGTTCATTTCTCTCTATACACTCCTGATCCACCAATTCTGTAACTTCAATACCACATAGTTCACCAGAATCCATTTTTACTTCACAGTCTGGCCATTGCTCATTACAGACCACAAGAGTTTTTCCGTCGTAGCCTTGCTCGACACCATAGGTACTTAACCACTCTTCTGAAACCGTCAACTCTTTGAATTCCTTCGATGGGGCTTCAAAAAAATTGGCATATTTTCTTCTCTTTTTTAGCTGCGTAAACATTTTTATTTACCTAAGCCCAACATTTAAGATCCTCAAACTACACTTGTCATTGAGTAATAAAGTTACATACAATTAAATAGTTACTGTAGGTTATCTTTAAATTCACATTCAACAATACCAAAGATTTTAGGGCGGTTATAACCACTAAGCTCTTCATATACATCTATAGCAATAACTTTATGTTCAAAAATTCTCATTCCAATACTAGGAATAAATTGCAATGTGATGTCTTTATCGTAAGTAGCATATTTAGTACAGTCATTTGAACCTAAATGGCTATAATCAGCATCCTGACACATAATCGCCATTCTTAGCGTAACTGAATGCTGTGGTAAATGCTTTTTCAGGTCATCATATGCGTTAATCCACATATTTTGAGCAATCGTACTAATTCCTATGATTAATCCCACAAGACCTAAACCAAAATATCTTTCTAATATAAAGTATCCTATTGCTCCAGGTATAATTACAACTAAAGCAGATACGATAAGATTAAAAATATCAGATTTTAGACTGTACATATTAAAAAATATTTCCTTTGTTTATCGGCTGTTTGTCCGAAATTAAATTAAAGATGGTTTGATATTAGGGCCGTAGGATATGTTGAACGAAGGGAAGCGCATCGTTCGCGTTTACTCTATTTGATGCACCCATACATGCCACAACCTTCACATGACACATCTTACGGCTTTGTAAATAATAGCCTCAAGAAATTTCAACCCCAAGATCGGCAATTTCAACTACCGCTTCTCCTTTTATCAACAATTCTTGGGCGCGAGGAAATAATTGAATAAACAGTTCCTGCAATCGGCAATTAGTGACATTGCCGCATGTAATCTATAGCAGTTGAGGCGGCGTACCCAAACGCAACACCATATCGACGAAATCGCTATCCTTGCTGATTATGACGACACCTTCCTGTTGCGCTGCCTGAAAAATCGTTGCATCTTCGGCATCG
>PMDM01000334.1 GCA_003155565.1 Methylococcaceae bacterium
GCGGCACCGCATGCATCAGATAGCTAGGAAACAGCACTAGGTCGCCCGGTTTGGGTGCAGGGCTGATCCATTTTTCGGCATTGAATGGCCCTGTCGTGACACCAGCATGATCGTTCTTGAAAGCGAAATCTGTGCCTCCAGGAGACTTCATGAAAACTGTGCNNGGTTGTGCATGGCCTGGTGACCGCCGGTTTCCAGTACGTTGACCCACATTTCCTTTATCGACCAACCCATGCGCTCTCCAAAGATAAGCGTCCCGTAATCGGTCAGCTTCGGAGTGACCAAGGTGGCGACTTCGACGAGCAGTGGACTGTCGCCAGGTTGGAGCATTTCGGTGTGCGAAAGGTTGGCGGACGAATTGTTGTCCCGCAACGCCAATGTGCTGAAATGCTCGACTAGCCCATTCACTAACGGCTCTGGCAGAGCCGCTGGCACTCGCATGAAGGGAGTCGGGAAGAGACCGATAACTTCGTCCATTGTATGACTTATACTCGTGATCGCTAAAGATTTCCAATAACTTGTTAAAGCACTGGAGGTATTATGAATTCAGCGTTAGCCAAAGATTGCAACCACACGCAGCCAAGACCAATATGCGGCCACCGAACCGATGCCGTAAAGCACGGCTGTGCGGGCATGTACGACCTGAGGCCAGCGCAATATCAGACGCCAAATCATCCATCCAATGGCTACAGTCATTAGTTGCCCAATCTCAACACCAACGTTGAACGTCAGTAAAGCGGTCAATAGGTGGTTTTCAGGCAAGCCGATTTCCTTTAACGCACCTGCAAAACCAAGGCCATGCACTAAGCCGAAGAGAAAAGCCACTAGCACTGGCCGTCTTCTTGCCAAAGTCTGTTGGCCTTCATGTAACGCCTCACCTGCGACCAAGACAATAGACAACGCAATTGAGGCTTCTACTGGCAGCGACCGCAATGTCAGTACGTCCAGCGCACTGCAAGCCAAGGTCACGCTGTGTGCTACGGTAAAAGCAGTAATCGTAAGGAACAGTTGCCGATTAAAGCCCACCAGAAAAAGTAAGACGATGACGAATAGTAAATGGTCGTACCCGGTCAGGATGTGTTCGATGCCCAGCACGATATAGGCTGAGGCAATCTCTCCCATGCCGCGCTTGTCATCGGCTGATCCGTATAGGTGAACCGTAGGTTGTCCGGCTGTGATGGTGTAAACACGGGACTGGCCATCGAGCCAGAATATTTTCACAAGTGCGGCTGAATAGCGGTTACCGACACCTTTGATAGATAATATGCCCTGCAGCCCAGCTTTGCCACAATGCAATACATTCGGCTCGGCATAACAGCCTTCGGGCCATACTGGTATCAAATCATCAGTGACTGAACCCTTCTCACCAGCAGACCATTGCAACAGGAATTCACCGTGGGACATTTCACGCAACTGCAATTCAGCCATGCTCATCTCATGAGCATTAACTGTAGCGGCAAACAGCAGTAAAGTTGCCAATAAGATTTTTTGGAAAAAATAGTTCATTCTGGCGGCGGTATTATAGTTTCAAATTTTACATTATATTTCTTTAGCAGGCTGCGTACTGCAGCGGTACGCAGTTCAGCCATCGTAGCGTCAGTCCAATCTTGTAGGATTACACCGCGCAAATTTTCGTAGACAGCCGGTTTGGGCTGGGTAATCGAAACTAAACGGATCGCACGCCACCCGTCACGGGTTTTCTGGGCCTGCCATTCGTTCACTGGCGCTTTATCAAGTGCTTTAGAAAAATCAGCCCCGTAACTTTGTTCTAACGTTGCCAGAGGACGATCCTTGAAAACTCGCAGACCCGCATTTGCATCTTCACCGGACTTGTTTTCGTTCAAGGTCGCAACAAATGCACTTACAGTGGCTTCGGAAGTGTCATTACCAGAAATGACCGCTTCTTGAAAATTATAACGCTGAGGCTCGTCATATTTAACGCGATGTTTCTCGAACCAGTCGCGCAGGATCTTGTCGTCATACGGTGGGAGTTTAAGCGTGGCATCAATAGCGCTTAGGGCCTTGAAAATGACGCGATCCCTTATCGCCGTGTCGCCTTTGTCGAGTTGTAGTTCTAAGCCCTCATGATACAACACTTCATTATCAAGCCAGATGCGCTGCAAGCCATCCATTTCTTCAATGCTGGGTTTCCGTTGGTGCGTTCTTAAAAACAATTCTACGGCTTCGTCATCAACTTCAGTTGTTACCACAATCGTTCGTGGATCTTCAGCTTTAATAAAGAAATAGTGGTCAACTGCGAATAGCAAGCCACCTAAGACAACAAAATGTAACAAAGGTTCGCGCAACCAGTCTGGTAATTTTTTGCCTCGACGAGGTTGCATAGAGACGTCGAAGTTAGATGTTGTAAGTGGTGGTGTTGACATGTTGGTTTAGTAGTTGAGGCTGAGCAGGTCGATCAAAAAGCACGGCAGAGGCGCAGGATTATCTGTGTTCAGGCGCAGAATCTTAATCTTATTCTTTCTGAAATTCAAGCGATTACAGCTTTCAGGCGCAAATTAGGACATAATTGAATTTGTACAGTATAAACGTAGTCTTGCAAAGTTATATAGTACATCAGGGGCTAACTGGTCTCGCCTTTGCGTCGGAACAATCTGGCAAGTGCAGCCAAACCGGAAAACAGCAACCCGTTGGCGTAGTCGTTACCTGAGACCCTTTCTGAATAGCAAAGTACGAAGCGCCACCGGAAACTATAGTAATGTTCGCCACCATGATGGCCTAAGGGCCTTGCCAGTTGGCACAGTGAAAGTGAAATAATCGCGGTCAACCCCAGAGCCGCTGTTGCCTACTGTGCCATTCATGATATTACTGCCAGCGGTGAATGCCACTGATGTCGGCAACAAGCCGTCATTGGACAAATCACCGTTGCCGCCTTCATCCCAGACTACACCCGCTTGTACGGAGAAAGCAGTGCTGTAGGCAATTAAGGCTAATAAGAATAGCCTGAAGATTCTGATTTTCATCATCAATTCTCCGCAGTTAAAAAGGGTTGCTTAATTGTAGCAACGGATTGAAACGCAATAAAAATGCCGCGCGTTTCCGCGCGGCATTTTAAGCCTTGCAAAATCCCCAAAGGAATTTAATTATTAAGCTTGTTTACGACGTTTTCCTGCGCCAAACATGGCTGCCCAGCCCGCACCAAACATCCAGACTGCTGCTGGCAGTGGCACAGCATTTACGTTTGCACTGATGTTGTCCAGGCCTACGATGTTAGCGCTACCGGTAAAATCAAAAGATAAGGCGGTACCATCGAACGCGAACGTCGCTAGATTCCAGGCATCATAGCCACCAGTGGTATTAGCCGTTAAGTCAAAGCTACCCAGCAAATTTCCAGTACCATTCAATCCATCATAAGCTTTCACAGCGCCAACTACGGCAGATGGGCTAGCATAATATAATGACAGCGATCCGACTGCGCCTGCAGCCACGTTCATATAAGCGGTGTCGTGTACGTATGCTGTACCTTGCATGGAAGGTGCATTGCTGTAATACGGGCCGAGGGCATCATTAGACAAACCAGACACGTTCACGAAAGACACACCCAGATTAGGGCCGCCAATTGAACCATCAGCAGCAGCGCCACCGTTGTAATAGGCATTCACGTCACCGTTACCGAAATCCCAGATTTTTTCGAAGTCCACCGTAATAGTGTCCGCAAAGCCGGGAGTAGTTGCGGCTAACAGGGCCAATGTAGCAAGTTTTTTGAGTATCATTTTGATATCCTATTTTTAATATTGTTAATGTGTAGTCCGCGCTTACTGTACGCCAGCGACGACTGTCGAGCCATTGACTTGAACGTAAATCGGGTTGCTATAGAACCAAAGATCAGCCCAAGCCGCTACGTCGAACGAAACCGCCTTTTGGCCTGTGATTGGGCTAGTGCCAGTTGCTGTAGCCAAATGTGCTGGGCAGCCATCAGTCGTGCCAGTAAAAGTACCTACTGGAATCGCGGTGCTAGGCACCACTGTACATGGGATGCTGAGAATAGCTGTATTGCTTGCATTGGTAAACAAATCAGCCAGCGGATTGCCGTTAGCATCGGTCTCAAATGGCACACTCGCTTGCAGGTTAGTACCGCGAAGACGAATGTATTGAGATGTCGATACCGCTGGGATGCGATAGGTCATCTTCACGAAATCACCTGCACTGGTTGTCCAACCGCCAGCATTGCTATTGAACGTTTTAATGACGGTTGTCGTCGTGTTCTTGGCAGCAGCCGGAACAGCAGCCAAACCTGGAGTTGTGCCTGTAACACTCAACCAGTTGGCATTTCTTGGCCATTCACCGGCATAATCTAGCGCACCTGGCGTCTTGTAGCCAGTAACCAAACCACCGATCAGATCGATATGATCCAACACCGGTTTGTTCAGCGGTTGAGAGACACCAACTTGTGCTAAAGAAGGATTGGCGAAGGTATAAGGCGAGTAGTTNNGCTTTTCACCCATGGTGGCACAACCCGACACATTAATATCCGTGTTGGTGGTGGCAGCAGTTAGTGCCAGCGCTTCTACCGCAGCATTGCTACGCGTACCTGGGCCAGGATAAGAGGCACAAGCGATAAACGCCAGACGGTCGATTAATTGGCCACTAGACGCAAAGTTGTTACCAGTACGTAAGCCGTCAACAATCGTTTGTGGACGTAGCTTGTCGCTGCCATTGCGAACCATGGTATAGTTGCGTTGGTATTCGCCAGGGTAGAAATCTTGGGTCGAACGACGGTCATCTGAACCGAAAGTGCCACGGTTATGCCAATCTGAGCTCGCGAAGAACCAGAAATTACGGCCTTCACCTAACAGAGCATCCCATACGCCGCCAATTTGTGAGCCGTAAACACCCGTACCACCGTAGGTTGTACCTCCGACAGAGTCAACCAGGATAGGTGCAGCAGTGGTGCCGAAATTGTTACGGTTTACCTGGTATTCGCCACGGTTAGCGGAAGCGCCATGGCCCGGTTGGGTTTCCATACCAAATGCCACTCTAGGCGCAGCATTATTGAAGTCACGCAAGTGTTCAACATTAAAACCTTGGTTGCCGTCTGCGAAGAATGGGCCAGCGCGTTCCAAGTGGGCGGGAACGTAATAGCTGCTGTTTGGGTGATTCTCTGCCATCCACTTGACGGCTTCAACAGTTTTCAAATGACCTCTATTACCAGTGCCTGCGCCGCTAGCGGGTACTAATTTTTGCGCGGTAGCATCCCAGCTTACGTCTGCAGCATTAGCGCTACCTGTTACCGAACAATTCCAGTTGTTTCCGCCGACGACCGGTGTCGTTCCAACAGTTGCGTTGCCACGGCTGGTGTCGGTATCATTACGGTCAAAACAGTATTCCCACTGTGCCAAGCCGCTTGCATTGCCTAGGGCAACGTAGCCAGCCGTGGTAGGCAATGGAGCTGTATCCAGCGAGCTAGGCATCTGACCGGTAATAACAGACATCGAACTGTGTTCGTGACCTGCAACAACCGATTCCACACCAATGAACAAAGGCAAGTTCTTCGAAGCAGACAGGTACTCGATCAACGGGTACTGGAATTCTTGTATAGACTGCCAGCGCCACATATTTTGGGTAGGCGCAGCACCTGAAACCAGACCCTTAGGCTGCACAGATGGAATGCTGTTTTGCCAAGTTGTGGTAGGCCCCAGAATTGTGCCCGTTCCGTTGGTAACCAAAGGATAAGCTGTGGTAGCAAGGCTTGCATCTTCTGCTAAAGTACAGTTACGGTTGCCGTTACCGCCGTGACCGGCTTGCACGAACCAATCCAAGCCCCAAGGCGTATCAGCCACATCGGTCGCTTTCTTGACCAGCTTCTGCATGGAGATTGAGCCGTCAGAGCAAGTTGTGTGGTTGTGGAAGTCACCAGCCACATACTGCCCTGGTGTCTTGACTGCTGCCGTTGCGACCGTCGGAACGGCAACGAGCGTGGCGATACCGATGACCGCAGTCACCGCCAAGGCAAGCTGGGTTTTTCTAAATCTTGTTTCCATTGTAGCAAGTCCTCATTATTAGTCAGTTATAAAATTGATGCGGGGCACACTTCCATCGCGGGCAACGTCCATTATGTAATTTATAACAAGATTTTGTTGCAGATGTGTTACAAAAACCTGGAAAAACATTTTATTTATTGCGAGGTTATCGAGGTGGCTCGAAAAATCCAAGGAGTCTCAAGTTAACCCAATGATTGTTACCAAAACATGAGTGTTAATCATGTCACCGTGTATTGCAATGGTAATTTGCAAAATCATCGAAGGTAGTAATGGTAGGCTTAGAAACTATCGTTACACTGATCATCACCGTCAAATCGGCAGTTGATTCCATCAGCACAGAGGTAAAGGAAAGTAACGCTGACCTGTCGCGCCGCACCGAACAGCAAGCGGTTGTTTACTGTAGTAATGAATGAAGCCAAATTAATGTGTGTAAAGTTAAATTCTATTGTTAAATGTCTTCTTTGGAGGTTTTTTCAGGTGAAGGTCGATGGTCTTCTGTGGGTCGCTTGATTACTTTACTTTGAATCAGAATTATCATTGATGGATGTCCGGTATAGAGGAGATCAGATAAAGGAAATATTTATCCCTATCTATAACCGTTCGACACTTAACAAGGCAATCATGGCTCTATGAAACCGTTTGTTTTTGGGCAACAAGAGTAATCTCGACTTCAACTTTTTATGGCTCAAGCAGTTGGCAATAATCCGCATCATCCCAACTGTTCAAGAAATCGATCGACTTGGTCGGACTTCGTCGCAAAACTGGTCACCAAGCGCACCAACACTTCGTGCTGGCCTAACAGGCCGGCTTTAGCCCGCGGTGGATTCCACAGATAAAAAACCGCACCTTTTTCTTGGAGTTGATCCGCGCAGGCCTTATCCAACGGCAAAAACTTCATTGGCTTCAGGATGCCACGCCAACCGCGCATTTTTAGAGTTTAAGATGCCGTTCCGCAAGCGTTCAGCCATAGCGTTGGCATAACGAGCCAAGTTTAACTAAAGCC
Organism: Methylococcaceae bacterium; assembly: GCA_003155565.1. Lineage (GTDB taxonomy): Bacteria > Pseudomonadota > Gammaproteobacteria > Methylococcales > Methylomonadaceae > Methyloglobulus. The sequence goes on from PMDM01000334.1 coordinate 7,003, forward strand.
CATCGTGCAAATAGGCATCAAATTGGCAAGCGATAAATCGGCTTTTAGAAAACATCTGCGTTGCGCGTTTACGGATAAATGGCAGGTCTTTGGACATCTCCGGGCCCATGAACACCAAAGCTTCGGCACACCAGCATCCGTTTTTGGTGGCTCCGAAGGAAACGATATCAACGCCCAGTTTCCAGGTCATTTCTGCCGGGGTTAGTTTTAGCGCTACCACTGCATTGGCAAAACGTGCGCCATCCATATGCAGGGGCAAACGGTAATTTTGGGCTATCGCCGCTATGGCGGCAATTTCATAGGGTTGATAAACCGTGCCGATTTCAGGGGCTTGGGTAATGGAAATCGCCATCGGCTGCCCGGCATGAACAAAATTAGGTGGGAACCTTTCGATTTCGGCTTTGAGGTTGCTGGCTCGCGCCATAAGGCGCTGAAAACCCTGCGGAGGCTTCCAGCAACCGCTGTGCAATCGCAGGGTGGGCACCTGCCCAATTGTCGGATGCAAAATTCATAGTAATCGTGTTTTTATGTGGCTATTCCTGGGTCAGTTATACCTGAATTTGCCCAATATTAAATAGTAAATAAAGAACTGATTGATTATGTCAATTTATTCATTAACATGCCGTGCAATCACAAATTTTATGGGTTGTTAAACCACGATAGCTATCAGTATAAAATCTATGAAACCATTGCTCATCATAAAAGCGGGCCCGACTTTCCCGACGGCCAAACAAAAATTTGGGGATTTTGAAGATTGGGTAATTGATGCCTGCGATGCCCCCAGGGGGGGTTGCAATCATTGATATGGCCGAAAGTCAAGGGTTTCCAGAGGCGGAAAGGATTTCCGGGGTTGTCATAACGGGTTCCCATGCGATGGTTACTGACCAGGCATATTGGGTACAGAAACTTGCAGTCTGGATGCCAAAAGTCCTGGCCCGTAATATCCCAACATTGGGTATCTGTTTCGGCCATCAACTATTGGCGCGATCCCTGGGCGGTTTGGTGGCTTATCATCCCGGAGGCCTTGAAATTGGCACAGTTCCCATAACCCTAACACCAGAAGGGAAACAAGATTGTTTGTTAGGGGTTTTGCCGGAAGTGTTCATGGCACATGCCACCCATGCCCAAACCGTCATACGGTTACCGGCCGGAGCGCAATTGCTTGCCCAAAACCCATTTGAAGCCCACCATGCCTACCGTATTGGCAAGAATACCTGAGGTGTACAATTCCATCCAGAGTTTACGGCTGAGATAATGAACGAATATGTCAGCCAACAATCCAGCTCATTGATTAACGATGGGTATGATGTTAAAGCATTGCAATCGGCAATTTGTAACACGGATAAAACTAATGGGCTTTTAAAGCGTTTTATACAGATCGTTCAGGAAAGCGTAAATTGATATTCTAATGCTAATTGAATATCGTAGGGGCAAAACAGCTTCTTAATGAATTAACAAGGTTATATATAGGTTAGCCCACATTCCACGCTATGCCCAAAATAACGCTATCGCCATTTGCAGTTTTTGCTGGAGTCCTGGTTGGGGTTCTGGTGCTTTGCATAATTCCTAATGTATTGCAAATTAACACTTTAGTCAGTTACCACCTCCTCAGTCACGATCTTGAAACTGACCAGGTTATTAGGGCCAAACGTGCTGCTGATGGCAACATCGGCAGCATCGCGGCCACGGGCTATAAGCACGCGTCCGATACGTGGAATGTTGTTGCGGGCGTCGAAAGTGTACCATCTGCCATCCAGGTAGGCTTCAAACCAGCCGGCAAAATCCATCACGCCATAAGGCGGCGGCATACCGATATCGCCAAGGTAACCGGTGCAGTATCTTGCGGGAATATTCATGCAACGGCAGAAAGTAATGGCGAGGTGGGCATAATCGCGGCATACTCCGGTTCCGTCCTGGTAGGCTTCCAGGGCTGTCTTTGTGCGGTTTGCGTGTTCATAGCCAAAAGTGAGATGACGGTTGACGTAGTCGCATATCGTCTGTACGCGCGACCATCCGGTTGGTGACTTATCGAACAGTTGCCAGGCTATTTCGGACAGGCGATCAGTCTCACAATAGCGGCTTCCAAGCAGGAAAACCAGGGTGTCGTCCGGAAGATTTTCGACAGGCGTTTGTTTTGCCCCAAAGTTGACCATATCCAGCCTTCCTGAATCCCTGATAAGCGCATCGGTAGAAAGCCTAAGCTGCCCTGTAGGAGCAATAATACGGCTGCACCAGTTGCCATAGTTGTCGCGATAAGCCGTCAGCGAGACAGGTGGGTCGCAAATCAAATGGTCTGGAATAATGAGGTCAGAGACGCGGGTGAAATGCACATTCAAAGTCAATATCATAGGGGTCGGCTGCGGACAGTCGTAAATTATTTCATAGCCTATACGGATCTTCATGGTAATGCTCCTGTTAAACGGCCAGTTTCTGACAAAGTCAGAAACTGGCCGTTTAACTTATTGTGGTTAGGGCCCTTAAATGGAAAATCCTGACCTAGGTTGAGTTAGTGCCATGCGCAATGCATTGACAATTACGTTACGCAAAGCGGTCCAATGCCGTCCTGTCTTGAAAATATGCTTCTGGTTGATCTCAAGCTCAATGCCCAAATAGGCATCGGGTGGCAGCCGATAGCGAAGCCAAGAGGTCAAGCCATCGTCTTTTCCTTCATAAGGATAATTTCGACGAATCTTGAGTTCGGGTGAACAAGCGTTTAATGCCGCTTTCCAGTGTCCGCACAGATTGGATTCGCCCGGTCGAGCCGGATCATAAAGCAGGCCGATGTCGGCATTTCGAACTTTACCATCCAATTCTGGCGTAAAACTGTGGGATGATAGGTGAATCACCCTACCGTGATCTGCAATAGCCTGTCTGACAAGATGTTCTACTTGACTACGATAGGGCTGGTAATATTGCTTCACTATGATGTCTCGTAGTTCAGATGACTGTTTACGGATAACTTCGTAATGGAGATGTGGGTGTCCGACGGATCGATTCAAGTCAACGAGTAGACGGCTTACCGTAGAAGCCACCAACGGAGCTGCAAATGCCGTTGCCAGAACTTTTGCCATACTAAGTGCTCCGGGGTCAAAACCACGATGGGTATTAAGCAAGACCTGATCGGCTTTAAACAGATCAGCATAACGAATAGGAATCCGGTTGCCGCCGTGTTCACAGGTGATAACTAGGCTACATTCGTCGCCGTTGGTTGTGAACCCGTCCTTTGCCGTAATCTCTGAATACATCCTTTGTGCTAGTATCCGTCCAGATTTGGCAACTGACTGAACACCTGTCGCACACCTTCAGTCCATTGCTTGCCGAGCTCGTTGAAATACGAGTCCCCTTTGTCGAAACACCGTCGCATCGTCACCTCAAAGCTGTCTCGTTGATAGCAGATTAGGTCGATCGGCATACCGACGGACAAGTTACTGCACATCGTCGAATCGAACGAGACGAGCACGCATTTTGCGGCATCGTTCAGGGAAGTCGAACGGGTAATTACTCTGTCAATGATTGGTTTCCCGTATTTCGTTTCCCCGGTCTGGAGATAGGGTGTCTCTAAGCTCGCCTCGATAAAATTACCTTGCGCGTAGATTCGGAAAAGGCGTGGCTGCTCGCCAGCGATCTGGCCACCAAGTATGAATGAGGCGTTGAAGCTGACATCACTTGCCGCCAAGTTTTGCCCGTCACGCCGGTCAACGTCACGCATTGCGTCCGACACCAGCATTGCTGTATCGAACATGGACTCCGCGGCCCATAGATTTGGGGTTCCGTCCTTGGCGTTCCTTTGTTT
>PMDM01000096.1 GCA_003155565.1 Methylococcaceae bacterium
TCGATGTGGTGGTGTTGGCGGTCAAGCCGCAAATACTGGCGCAGGTGGCTAAGGAAATCGCACCTTTCATTAAACACTACCAATTGGTGGTGTCGATAGCCGCAGGGATTAACCAAGCCAGTCTGGGCAAGTGGTTGGGCACTGATACCGCAATCGTGCGTTGTATGCCCAACACCCCGGCATTGGTATTGACGGGCGCAACCGCCCTGTATGCGAATGATAAGGTCAGTGCCGAACAACGCGATTTGGCGGAGACTATTTTACGATCTGTGGGTATTGCTCTCTGGGTCGAGAATGAAAGTGAGCTGGATGCAGTTACCGCAGTTTCCGGTAGCGGCCCTGCGTATTATTTTCTGCTGATGGAAGCGATGGAAAAAGTGGCAGTTGAATTGGGACTAAGTGAAGCAACCGCCCGTCTGCTGATCCAGCAAACTGCCCTGGGAGCGGCTAAAATAGCCCTGGAATCGTCCGAATCACCCGGCGAACTGCGTAGACGAGTCACTTCACCCGGCGGCACAACCCAACAGGCGATAGAAACCTTTGAGCGCGGCGGTTTTAGCCAACTCGTGTCACAAGCCTTACATGCGGCGAAAGACCGCTCTATTGAAATGTCCAAACAAATGGAAGCCAACTAATGAATGCAAACTATATGACCGACCCGGCCATTTTTATCATCGACTCCGTGTTTTCGCTGTATATCCTGGCGGTCATGCTACGCTTCCTGTTGCAATGGAGCCGTGCCGAATTTTATAACCCGATCTCCCAGTTCCTGGTCAAGATCACCCACCCCATTTTAAAAGTCTTACGCCGCTACATTCCGCCAGTAGGAAAAATAGATACATCTTCAATAGTCCTTGCCCTCAGTTTGCAAATGTTGGCAGATTTTTCAATATTGATGTTGAAAGGTTTTAGCATCGGCATTGGTGCGCTTGCCTTGCTGTCTTTCGGCAATTTGGTTTCTTTGTTGATTAATGTGTTTATTTACGCGGTATTTGCTAGGGCCATACTGAGTTGGTTAAATCCAGGCAGTTTTAATGCGACGGCATCTATCCTCCACAGCCTGACAGAACCTTTGTTGGACACTTGCCGCAAATTCATACCTGATTTTGGCGGTATCGACCTGTCACCTTTAGCCGCATTGCTGCTATTGCAGCTTGCCAAGATGGTGATTTTGCCGCCACTGCATCAATTGGCTAGCCTAATTAGTTGATTTTCAAGTATAATAATATTCGTTGCAGATGTGGCATTACAGTTATCATTGTCCGTAACAAAGGATGTTAAAAATTACCTTAGTTGGGGACTTAATTAGATTTAAAATTTGTCATTCCTAACCTATAATCGGTAGACGTAATAAGACTTGAATTTGTAATTATGACCACATGCATTAGATTGACGACTATTTTCATAGCTTGTTTTATCGGCCTGTTTGCCAGCCAGGTCGTATATGCAAACAAAATGTATAAATGGGTGGATGATAAGGGTAACACCTATTTTTCCGATCAGGTGCCGCCAAAACATTCGCAACTCCGCCGAGAAACATTAAGCAAGCAGGGACGGGTAGTTGAAATCACTGAAAAGGCAAAAACTCGCTCTGAAGAAGCCCTTGATCATTTGTTAACTGCTTTGAAAGAGGCGCAAGAAAAGGTCATTAACCGACAGATGTACCATGATAAAGCATTGCGTGTGACTTACAATAAACTAGAGGACTTGCAGAATACTTACAATGCCAGGTTGCAGGAGCTGGAAAACGAGCAAAAACTGACCATCAGCAATTTGAAGCGCTTGGATAATCAACTGGAAACGCAGCATCGTCAGGCGGCGACGCACGAAAGAAATGGCGAAAAGATTCCCCAAGCTTTGCTCAATGAAATCAAGGCCACAGAAAAAGAAAGCCAACTTGCTTACGTTAAGATCAGCCAGCATATCGAAAAAAAGAATAAGGTGGCCGAACAATTCAATTCCGATATTGCCCGTTATAAACAACTAACCCAATCGGCTGAACAGAAAAGGATGGAAAAACAAAAGGAAGAGATCAAGGCCGCTAATGAATTGGGGGTTTACGTGTGCGAAACTGATGCAGAGTGTGATAAAGCCTGGAAAATAGCTGGGGATTTTATTACCAAACATTCCACATCATCTAACAGCACTGAGCCTGAAATTGAGTCCGGCAAGTTGATTATGGGTCGAACGCCAGATAAAGATAATGATCTGAGTCTGGCCATATCTAAGGTGGACTTGGGTGACAACAAGCAGAAGCTTTTCCTGGACATCCGTTGCCGGGATTCGTCTATTGGTGTTGAGTTATGTGCCAGCAAGAAAGTCCAGGAAATAAGGGTTGCTTTTAAACGTTACTTGGAAACCAGTTTAGCTGAGTAATTGGGGTTCTAAGGAATCCCATAAATCCCCCCTCCCTCTGGGAGAGGGCTAGGTTGAGGGTGTAAAGTGTGATTTTAACACCCTCGGCAACCGCTCTCCATGCGTTGTCCCTATCTCCTACATAAGCCACATGGATGTGGTGAATGCAGATATTGCAGGAGCAAATATTTGTCCATGTGGGCATTCCGAAGGGATGCGGCGCGGATTCCCTACCCGCTGCCGCACTTCCTCCATCCCTGGCGGGCGGAGGAGAGAGTTTTGAGTTTTTAGAGGTTTCCCTTAGGATTAGCGGTTTAGTAAAAGCGTACCCACGCCTTGGTTGGTAAAAAGTTCCAGCAACACGGCGTGTTCAACCCTGCCATCAATAATATGTACTCGGCTTACGCCACCCTTGATGGCATCGGTGGCACAGCGGGTTTTAGGGATCATCCCGCCAGAGATAGTGCCGTCGGCAATCAAATCGTCTACATCTTTCAGCGTTAGCCCAGTTAGTAAGCTGCCTTGTTTATCAAGGATACCTGGGGTATTCGTCAATAGAATCAATTTCTCGGCTTTCAATATTTCTGCCACTTTCCCAGCGACCAGATCGGCATTGATATTGTAAGATTGCCCATCCTCGCCCACACCTATCGGCGCAATGACGGGGATAAAATCGCTACAGCCCAGCATGTTGACGACTGCGGGGTCAATACTGGCGACTTCGCCGACATGTCCCAAGTCAATGATTTCCGGCTGACGGGGATCCAGTTTATCTTTCGATTCAATATGAAGTTTTCTTGCCCGGATAAAATCGCCGTCTTTTCCGGTCAAACCGACCGCCTTGCCACCGTTTCGATTGATAAGGTTGACGATGTCTTTGTTGACCAGTCCACCTAATACCATCTCAACCACATCCATGGTTTCGCTGTCGGTCACTCTCATGCCATCGACAAAATCTGAGGTTTTACCGAGTTTTGCCAGCAGTTGACCGATTTGTGGGCCACCACCATGAATCACAATCGGATTTAAACCGACCAGCTTCATTAAGACAATATCCCTGGCAAAGCTGTTTTTAAGCGCTTCATCAACCATGGCGTTTCCGCCAAATTTAACAACTACTGTTTTACCTTTAAAACGCTGGATGTAAGGCAACGCTTCAATTAATACGTCAGCAATGAGATGTGCTGTTCTTTGTTCCATTTTTTTGGTGGGGGTGGTTCTGTTTTACTCGAAAAGCCTAAAAAGGTAACTGAATGCCCGGTTTTACTTTGCGCATGAGTTGCCGAAATTGGTCTTGAATATTCGCCATGGCTTCTTTGCTGTCCGCCTCAAAGCGTATCACCAATGAAGGCGTGGTATTGGATGCACGTACCAATCCCCAGCCATCAGAAAAATCAATACGCATGCCGTCAATGTCAGTGGTTTTGCCACCGACAAAGTTTGCAGAGGCGAACATGCTTGCTATGAACTTGAAGTTTTCACCTTCGGCTAGCTCAACGTTTAGCTCAGGTGTATTGATGCTATCGGGGAATTCGGCAAAAACCTCTGAACTAGTCCTGTGGTCTTCAGACAGTATTTGCAGCAGCCGAGCAGCCGAATACAAGGCGTCATCGAAACCAAACCAGCGGTCGTTAAAGAAAATATGGCCGCTCATTTCACCAGCCAGTTTGGCCCCGGTTTCTTTAAGCTTGGCTTTCATAAATGAATGCCCTGTTTTCCACATCAAGGGCTTGCCGCCGTATTTGATGATCTGAGCCGGTAAATGCCGGCTGCATTTCACATCGTAAATGATTTCCNNATGATGGTTGGGGAAATTGCCATCAACATCACAGAACAGTTCAATGACTTCACAGCCTAATGCTTTCAGGAGTACGGGCCCCAGTTCACCTGCGACACCATTGCCACAATCCAGAACGATTTTCAGTGGTCGGGTGACTTGAATATCCTCGCACACGGTGCCTATATACTCGCTCACAAACATGCCATTTTGTTCTATGGAACCTTCTCCAGTGACAAAAGCCTGGTTGTCAATGCGTTGTTTGAGTTGTTGTATCCTGGCTCCCGCGAGTGTCTCGCCCTTGATCACCATCTTCAGGCCATTGTATTCGGATGGGTTGTGGCTACCCGTGATCATGACACCTGTGCGGCCATCAGTGTGTTGGACGACAAAATATAATACTGGCGTGGGTATCATCCCTATATCCAAGACATGGCAACCGGTTGACACGATGCCTTGGGACAAAGCTTCTGCCAGTTCGGGGCTTGATATTCTCCCATCCCTGCCAACGACGACGGTTTTACAGCCCAATTCTTTGGCTTCGGAACCCACAGCCCTGCCAATGTCGTAGACGATTTCCTTGGTTAGCGTTTTACCAACGATGCCGCGAATATCATAAGCCCTAAAAATGACCGAGTCCTGGTCGGTTTTTTTAGGTGTTTCCGGTTTGTTTTCGATTATCTCTGGTGTATTGACTACCGGCTTTTCGGGAATGGCTTCGTGTTCAGTAACTTCAATGCCTGAGCTTGTTGTAGTTTGCTTCGAATTTGCATGGACTAGGTTTTTTTGTGTTGTTGGCTCGGGATGGCCTAATTCATGAAAATAGCCCTCCAATTCAAAATCATCATCGGCATTTGTAATAGCACTAAGCCCTTGTTTTTCGACTTCTCTTTTAAGACGAGCCATTGATGAGATGACAACATCCATTCCAGTCAAGCTGACCGGATAGCTACCTTGTGGTTTATCTCCAAGGATGTCTTTGAAAGCTTTCACAATCCAATCCAGGTCTTGCGCTAGCCGCACAGAAAATTGTCGATAAGCAATAAAAAAAGCCGCTAAAGCAAACAAAGCTGGGATGAGAATCAATCCAATAATAAGTGAAGTTTGACCAAGACTGCCACTATGGGGATCCCGATAGTATAAATCCCAACTAGTGCCGGTGACATTGAGCTTATTGAAGTCTTCATCCGAACCATTTTTTTCTCCAGCGCTAGACAATGTAAGTTTCTCTTGCTTAAGCTCCATATAGCCGTTTTCAATCGCTGCATCCTGTAGGCTTTGGTTAATAAAGTCAAAGCTCAAGCTCGCCAGAATAACCCCCACGGTTTGGTTATCCTGCATAATTTTGCGTGTTATGGCGAGATGCCTGTCTGGCCCCGCGTCGCCTTGAATAGCAGGCAATGGATTATCCTGAAATGTTGCTTTTACCATATCGAGGTCACCATAACCCATACGGGGTACGTTGATTTCGTCTAGTTCGATAACACCAACAGGTAACAACCTGATTTTTCTGGCGGCAGGAAAATATTTTTCAATCTGGGCGGCCATCGCACTTAAAGAACCCGGATTGCCGCTGGTAATGGCAGCAATGACATCAGGGTCTTGAGCCATTTTATCTAATGAGCGGTCGAGCAGTTTTATTTGGTCACTAAGTGACTGCACCACCCCCTTGGCAGAAGACAGTGCCGCGTCTTCTTTTGCTTGCGCCACTACCATTTTGGATGACAGGTAAACGCCAGTTCCCGCTATCAAAATCATAAGGATGGCAATAAATGTCAACACCGAGAACAATCGTTCCATTCTGTACCCCTATCAAAGTGTATGGCTAGTGAGGATTTGTTTGATCAAGCCACTCAGGCAGGCTTTTAAAGTCTTTGGACTGCCCAAATTTAATCGCTGTGTGCCTTAATAAGCAGCAGCTTATCATGTTCTTTTGTATCGTTGTGGTTTTCACATTTCAAACCATTTATCGTTTACGACCCGTTTAAATTGCGCTAAAGTCGATATAAGGTTTCTGGTTTCGCCTAATTTAACCGGATAGTCGCCTAATGGCTTTTCTGTCAAAATATCTTTAAATGCCTTCGTAAGCCAAGACATATCTTGTGCCAACAAATCAGACAGCTTCCGGTAACCCATGACAAAACCTAATGCAACCACTAATGCGGGTATCAAAACAACAGCGAGCATCAGTGAAAATTCGATTACGCCAGTTGGGCTACTATTGTCATAGTAGAGTTCCCATTCGGTGTTTGGCACTTTGACGGGGTCATTGTCAATTTCTTCTTGATCGAGTTTCTCACCCGTGGAGGCCAGCACCAGCTTGCCTTGTCTTAACTCGATATAGCCTTTTTCCAATGGTGTTGCAGAGAGTATCCTGCCAATAAAATCAAAATTCACTCTCGCCAAAACTACACCTATGGCGGCATCATTTTGCATGATTCGTCGGGCAATAGCCAGATGTCTGTCCGCACCCAAATCGCCTTGAATGGCAGTCGGTTGATTTTTTTCGAAGGTTTTTCTTGCAATATCAAGATCAGCAAAACTCATGCCCGTAGTGGTTGGCTTGCTGGGATCTTTAGCTTCCGGCAATATAAATTCTATCGAAAGGATACCTGGAAAATGATCTGCCAGTTTTTTTTCAGCATTTGTCAACAGTTCAGGATTATTCTGGGCTACAGCATTGATAATGTCAGGATCTTGCGCCATTTTATCCAAAAGATTGTCCAATAGGTTAACCTGTTCAGACAGCGACAAAGATACCCCTTTGGCAGTCGCAGAAACGGCATCCACTTTTGATTTCGAAATGAATATATTGGATAGCAAAAAAGCGCCGGAACCTGCGACTATCACCATCAAAATACAAATTACTGCTAATGTAGCAACTATACGTTCCATTAATACACCTCAACCAAAAAAACCATCAATGCCTCCCAGTATGGCCAAAACCGCCATCAGCACGGGAACTTTCATGAAACTCCTCGACCTGCTCCAATGCTACCTGCACGACGGGGACAAAAACCATTTGTGCAATCCGTTCGCCGATATTGATGGTGAAAGCGGTATTGCCGCGATTCCAGCACGACACGAAAATCTGGCCTTGATAGTCGGAGTCGATCAAACCGACCAAATTGCCTAGGACGATGCCGTGTTTATGGCCTAATCCTGATCTGGGTAAGAGGACGGCAGCCAAGTGATGGTCGCCAATATGGATCGCAAGACCCGTTGGAATCAGCAAAGTTTCACCTGGCCTCAATTCCGTGGCTACATCCAAACACGCCCGCAGATCCAATCCGGCTGAGCCGGATGTGGCATATTCCGGCAGTGGGATTTCATTGCCGATGCGGCTATCCAGGATTTTAACTTCTATTTTTTTCATTAAATCTTGTTGCGATTAAGTTGATTAACTGTTCTGCCAATTGATTTTTGTCCGTCATTGCCAGGGATGCGTGGCCTTGATCCCAGAACACCTCTAAGGCATTTTGCTCGCTATCGAAACCGCCTTGTTCTTGCCCTACCCAGTTGGCGGCAATCATATCCAAATTTTTTTTACGCAGCTTTTCTTGTGCATAAACTTCAAGGTCATTGGTTTCCGCCGCGAAGCCGACCGTAAATGGCGCATTATTCAATCGGGCGACATCGGTCAGTATATCTTTAGTCTTATGTAAAACCAGATTTGTTTGATCGGCCTGTTTCTTGATTTTATCTTTTTCCATCGCTATAGGTCTGTAATCAGCAACAGCGGCCGCACCTATATAAATATCAGCATTAACAGCCCGCGTCAAAACCGCATCGTACATTTGTGACGCAGTTTCCACATTCACAATATCAAGCCCAGCGGGAGAGGAGAGGTTCACCGGGCCGCTAACCAGCGAGACTTGTGCTCCGGCCTGTAAAGCGGCGCGAGCGAGTGCGTAACCCATTTTGCCGGAACTACGATTGGTGATGTAACGCACTGAAGCAATATATTCCCGCGTCGGCCCCGCGCTGACCAAAACTTTAACACTTTGGAGAACTGTCATTCTCGGCTCGGCTAATAGCCGTTGGCAGATTTCGGCAGGTTCTGCCATTCGGCCCTTACCTATTTCACCACACGCTTGATCGCCGGAACCTGGGCCGATAAAGTTGACTCCATAGTTTTCAAGTTTACGTATATTTTCTTGGGTTATCGCCTTGTTCCACATGGCTTGGTTCATGGCAGGAGCCATGTAAACAGGGCAAGTTGCCGCCAAGAATAAGGTTGTTACCAGGTCATCAGCCAAGCCGTGGGCGCATTTCGCCAGTGTGTTTGCGGTAGTGGGCGCAATCACCACGACATCAGCCCAACGCGCCAGATTAATATGCCCCATCGCATTTTCTTCATCAACATCAAGCAGTTCCGTATGCACCGGATTGCCCGATAGTGCCTGGAAGGTCAATGGGTTGACAAATTCCCGTGCAGAACGGGTCATGACCACGCGCACTTCACAGCCCTGTTTGCGTAATAATCTAACTAATTCAGCAGACTTATAAGCGGCGATACCACCGCAAATTGCCAACAGAACGTGTTTTCTAAAGGGAGTGTCCAAGTTTGTTCCGGCCAAAACGTAATGGCAATTATAGACAAATTCTTCTAAGCTTAGGTTTTATTTAAAGGAAGTGCGATGGCTATCAAAGATTGGGCCGCCGATGATAGGCCGAGAGAAAAACTGTTAAGACGCGGGCCCAGTGCGTTGACAGATGCCGAATTACTCGCCATTTTTCTGCGGACAGGCACACCTGGAAAATCAGCGGTAGATTTAGCGCGTGAGTTACTCGATCATTTTGGCTCTTTAAAAGCCTTGCTCAGTGCCGATCAGCAGCGGTTTTGCCAAGGCCACGGCTTGGGTGATGCCAAATATGCCCAACTACAGGCTGTGATGGAAATGGCAAAACGGCATTTTAAAGAATCCCTGCAACGCGGCGATGCCTTAAGCAGCCCGGACATTACCCGCGCTTATCTTAGCGCCCAACTTCGCGGCTATAGTTATGAGGTGTTCGCCTGTTTATTCCTCGACAACCAGAACCGCGTCATTCAATTGACCGAGTTATTCCGTGGCACGATAGACGCAGCCAGCGTTTACCCCAGGGAAGTGGCGAAACAGGCATTACACCACAACGCTGCCGCCGTCATCTTTGCCCATAACCACCCTTCCGGCATTGCCGAACCCAGCCCAGCCGACAAACACATCACCGAAAAACTCAAACAAGGTTTGGCGTTGTTTGATATTCGGGTGCTGGATCACTTTATTATTGGCGACGGGGAGCCTTATTCCTTTGCAGAGCATGGGTTGATTTAACTTCCTGTCAATATGGCTTCTGCTTCCCGGTATTTGGCTGCACAATGCGCCAAAACTTCCTTGGGCAAATGCGGCCCTGGCGCGATTTTATTCCAATCCAGGGTTTCCAGATAATCGCGGACGTACTGCTTGTCAAAGCTGGGCGGGCTGATGCCGACCTGGTATTGGTCTGCTGGCCAGAATCTTGAAGAATCCGGTGTTAACACTTCATCAATCACATACAACAAGCCTTCCTCATCGACACCGAATTCGAATTTGGTATCGGCAATGATAATGCCACGCTCTTTGGCGTATTCAGCGGCTTCTTTGTACAACCTTAAGCTGGTGTCGCGCACCTGTTCTGCCAGTGCTTGCCCCATCAGTTCAACCGTTTTTTCAAAGGAAACATTCTCGTCGTGCTGGTCGGCGGCGGCTTTAGTTGACGGCGTGAAGATGGGTTCTGGCAATTGTTGTGCTTGTTGCAGGCCTTTCGGCAAAGCGATGCCGCAAACAGCGCCGGATTTAAGGTAGTCTTTCCAGCCGGAACCGATCAGGTAGCCCCGGACGATGGCTTCAACAGGCAAGGGCTTTAACAATTTCACCACAATGGCGCGGCCTTCAATTTGTGCGCGTTCTGTAGGGTCAGGCACAATGTCGGATAAGGGAATTGCAGCCAAATGATTGGGAATGACGTGGCTTAGTTTATCAAACCAGAAGTTGGAAATACGCGTTAACATAAGTCCCTTACCGGGAATCGGATCAGGTAAAATGACATCAAACGCTGACAGCCTATCAGTCGTCACAATCAACATGTGCTGGTCATCAATATGATAAATATCCCGGACTTTTCCCCGTGCGCGTAAAGTCAGGGACGGCAGGTTTGATTGATAAAGCGCTTCTGGAGCAGTCATAGCACCTCGAATTAAAGGATTTTGATAATATGCAGGCAATGATTCTAACTATTCATCTTGCTCTTTCGACAAGATAAGATGACTATGCTGAAAACCTTTATATGATTCTATCATTTTTTATTACATAAGCAGGACGGGTATCGATGAGTTGGCTGGGTAAATTTTTGGGCGGCGCGTTTGGTTTTATGCTGGGAGGGCCGTTGGGTGGCGTGTTGGGAGTCTCTCTGGGTCATCAATTCGATATTGGCATGATTAGACTGGATGCACATGAAACCCTTAGGCCAGGCGACCAACACCGTGTGCAAATGGCATTTTTTACCGCAACCTTTTCGGTGATGGGGCATATTGCCAAGGCGGATGGGCGCGTTTCCCCGGAAGAAATATCCTTGGCTAATCGCATCATGGACCAAATGTCCATATCCGGCGAGATGCGTACAACGGCTGTCAATCTTTTCCAGCAAGGGAAAAGCGCTGATTTTCCCTTGGACGACGTTTTAGCGCAGTTTTACCAGGAATGTCATCGCCGTACAGACCTTATCCGCATGTTCCTGGAAATCCAAATGCAGGAAGCCTTGGCTGATGGATCGTTAGATAGCAAAGAAGAAAAGCTGTTACTGCATATATGCGGGCAACTTCGGGTTTCCCATTTTGATTACGAACGCCTGAAAATACGGGTGCTTGCCCAGCAGCGTTTTTATAACCGCAATTATCAACACAGCAACCACCAGTACCAACCACCCCGCCGAGAGCAATCAAGCTTACAAGACGCTTATGAGGTGTTGGGGTTAACCCAATCAGCCAGCGAGGAGGAAGTAAAAAAAGCCTATCGCCGGTTAATGAGCCAAAATCACCCCGACAAGCTGGTGGCAAAAGGTTTGCCAGAAGAAATGATGAAACTTGCTAAGGAAAAAACCCAAAAAATCACCAAAGCTTACGAGACAGTACAGCAAGCCAGAAAAAATGATCGGTAAATAGCTAAAAAATTAGCTCAACGCGTACCAAACACCACAATCGTTTTCCCATGTGCGGAGATTAGCCCTTTATCTTCCATTTCTTTCATTACCCGTCCGGCCATTTCCCTGGAACAACCCACAATACGGCCAATTTCCTGCCGGGTAATGTACAACTGCATACCATCAGGATGGGTCATGGCATCAGGTTCTTTGCAAAGGTCCAATAGGGCGCGGGCAATGCGGCCTTCGACATCCATGAAAGCCAAGTCACTGAATTTACGGCTGGTTTTCAAAAGACGGCTAGCCAGTTGTTCACCTATCATAAAGAGTATGTCAGGGGCGCTTGCCAGCAACTCTTTCCTGAGTACCTGACGGAAGCGCTCGTAACTCATTTCTGCCAATTGGCATTGAGTACGGGTTTTAACGGTGACTTTCCGGGTTTCGGAACCCTTGAATACACCGATGGTGCCGATAAACTCGTGTTTATTCAGGTACGCCAACACCAATTCCTGATCATTCTCCTCATCTTCCACACAGATACTAACGGAACCATCAGCGATATAATACAGCCGGTCACCCAAATCACCTGGCCTGAACACAATGGTTTTTGGGGGGTAGGTCTTTTTGTGACAAAAAGGTAACAATTTTTCCATCACATTTTTGTAAGGTTCTTCGTGCGGTGTAATGACCATAATGATTACCATCCAAAATAAGTGAGGTTATGAATATTCATAACTGTATACAGTCTAGCAAAAAAATCCACATTGATACTCTGTCAACCGATAATTCTGTGCTACCCTATGCCTCATTTTTTCATCTGGGCTAGACAATGCAAGCGACCATAAAGTGGGTGGATGGCATGATGTTTGTCGGGGAGACGGGGAGCGGTCACGCCGTCGTCATAGACGGCCCACCCGATCATGGCGGACGAAATATCGGTATGCGCCCTATGGAGCTGATTTTATTGGCCGTAGGGTCTTGTTCGTCGTTTGATGTCATGCAGATTTTACAGAAAGGCAGGAATAACGTTACCGATTGCGTCGCTGAAGTCACCGCCGAACGGGTCGATGCAATTCCCAGCGTTTTCAGTAAGATACACTTGCGTTTTATTGTTAGTGGCAAGGATTTAAAGGCATCGGTGGTCGAGCGTGCCGTAAAATTGTCTGCGGAAAAGTACTGTTCTGCCTCAATCATGTTAAGTAAGGCAGTGGAAATCACCCATGATTTTGAAGTAATCGAGGTTTAATGCGTTGAATAAATTGCAGTTGCACGGCTTTAATAACCTGACAAAGTCGCTAAGTTTCAATATTTATGATATTTGCTACGCCCCCGCTGAACAACAGCAGGCTTATATTGAGTATATTGATGAAGCTTATAATGCTGACCGATTGACGCAAATTCTTAAAGATGTTGCCGAGATTATTGGCGCACAGATACTCAATATTGCCCTTCAGGATTATGATCCGCAGGGTGCCAGTGTCACCATGCTGATTTCGGAAGGCAGCGTTGCGCCGCCAGCTGATATGAACAGCCAAACCCCAGGGCCATTGCCTGAAACTGTCCTGGCGCATCTGGATAAGAGCCATATCACCGTCCATACCTATCCTGAAAGTCATCCCGATAGCGGTATCAGTACCTTTCGCGCGGATATTGACGTGTCTACCTGTGGCCGGATTTCACCGTTAAAAGCGCTGAATTACTTGATCCACCGTTTTGAGTCCGATGTCGTGATTATGGATTACCGGGTACGTGGTTTTACCCGCGATATATCTGGAAGAAAACACTTTATCGACCATAACATTACGTCTATCCAGAACTATATAGCCAAAGATACACAAGAAGATTATCAAATGATTGATGTGAATGTGTATCAGGAAAATATTTTTCATACCAAAATGATGCTCAAGGAAACCGAACTTGAGAACTATCTGTTTGAAAAAGAAAGCAATTTATCAGCGGAACAAAAAGCCGAGATCGAAAAAAAGTTGCACAGAGAAGTAACCGAGATTTTTTACGGCCATAACTATCGCCGCCAAAAAATCAAAGTTGCAGATCCAGCGCCATAAAGAAACTTTGAACACGTTGATTCCATTCGTAGTTCGACCAGCTCACCACGAACGAAATCAACCACACCCGTTCGTCCTGAGCCTGTCGAAGGAAGCTTGTCGAAGGACNNAGGACTTATTCAGAGATTCCTTAACGGAATGTTGGCTACTAAAATCACTCCATCCGATCCGCTAACGCTTCAACGATCCGAGCGTATTCATCCTGCCTAGGCCTGTAAAGGTATAAGCCCAAGGCCGAAAGACCCGTGAATATGTACAGGGTATTAAAATCATCCCCCAACATATACATCACAAAACCCAGCACACCAACGCCTTCAACCAGTGCCATCGAAACAATGATGGTCAGCAAATAACGGCTTTTTGCCGATTTGTTACCAGGCATGGTTTGGTTTAGCCTAAGTTGGATATGGCGGATTAAATTGGTGATCGGAAAAGCAACAATCGCTATGATATAAAAGACTGTCCTGAAGACAACTCGCTGTGCTTCTGGCAAAGGTTCCTGCAACTCATGACCGAATTGGTAACAGATGAACAAATAAATTATTAGGGTTATCAGCATTATACCGACAACAATCCAATGCAGGAAAAGATCATTTTTTTCGATATTCAAGGAACGCTCGCTCTCGTAGCTATTTCGTTAGCAAATTATATCTGCTTATGGCCGGGTAAAGATAAAATGTGAAATTATTGTGCAGGATGCCGATGAATAAAGACTGTGTCGACAATAATCTTAAAAACAGTGAGATAAAGTAAGGA
>PMDM01000445.1 GCA_003155565.1 Methylococcaceae bacterium
TCTTATTGAGAAAGTTGATTTTGATGATTTGAAAACGAGTTTTACCGATTTCTCCATACCAGTCATTCGGAGGTTTCAATTTTTGCTTACTACCGAACGTGACAACGACCCTTATCCGACGGTCAAAGCTATGCCTTGGTTCTCCTGAAGCCGGACATTCAGAAAAACGACTTACACTGATTTTATTTTTTAATTTGGCATGCAAATCCACGAAAAAATCAATTGTCAAAAGCTATTATCAATCGGTCAGATCGACTTTTTTGTCGAACCATTTCAAGACCAGGAATACGTCTTAGACCGTCCGACCCGTTCATTGAGGACTGCAGAACTTGCCATGTTAATCTTAGTCGCAAAAGATTAGAGTACCCTATCCCTATTTAGTCGAGCTCGCTTTGGGTGATTGTTGCTATCCCGAGGACATCAAAAAAGCCGTCTGCATATCAAGGCTTTTAAAGAGAGTAATTTGCGATACGAAAAGATAATGCCCTGAACATATTCATGTGTTCCGAACCTATCCAACCTTATCAGCCCGGTCATTATGATGCAGGCCTATTTTTACCATCGCCACGCCCAACATCATCATATTGATCCCCAAAAATAAACCCAATAACCACTGCGGGATATCAGACCAGAACGCCAACATGATGGACGCTAAAACCAATGCCGTGATGCCGCTAAAAAGCACATAACCCCAATGTGGAAGTGGACGCATCATCCATGCCATGTAAATTTTGATGACACCTTCAACCGCAAAAAATAAGGCCAACATCAACGTTAGCGTAAGCACACCGGCAATAGGATCGGCGATGAGCAGGAAACCTACGACCAATTGTAAAATTCCAAGACCCAACCACCAGCCAAATCCCGGTATTTTCGGGAGAAATAAGACACGGCTTACTTGGGTAACGCCGCCAATGACAATAATCCAGCCCAAGAAAATAGCGATAAACACGGAAAAAAACCGGGGGATAATAAAAGCACAAAAGCCCAGGAGGATAAAAAAAATGCCTTCAAATAAAAATAGCCGCCAATGCGCCTGCATATAAGCCAATATTTGCTGCTGTGCATGTTTCAAATCTGTCACGATATCGTCTGTATTACTCATCTTACTCACCTCTTGTCATAGTGTTGCAATCTAATTAAGAATGCGATCGTACTGATCCATTTATCAGCGAAGGATTCAGGTTTTTTCATAAGCAGTGTTCAGTGCATAGTGATGTTGAATTAGTTATCAATATTGTCCGATTTCTTGACACCAAACAGATGGTTTCAAACAAAGTTATCGCCGTATAAAACGCGTTCAAAGGCATCTCCCATTAGTGAACAATTACCAGTGGCGAGATAAAGTTTGTTGCAATCTCGTGTGCCTCTTCCCAAAGTTTTTCATGACTTGAGTCTATCATTATGTAGAATTTTACGTTCATAAACTGAATCGATCGCAGGACAGCAATAGAATATCATCGGGCTGAATGGCAACCTCCCGGCATCCCATTCTTTGAGAACATAATCTGCTAGAGCTGATTGCCACGTGTCCTGAACCCGCCAGCACACGACAGTAAATAGTAGATCCACATCCGAAAAAAACGATCGTCAAATGGAGTCTTCTTGTATGTAACTGAAATATTGTATATTTCATAAATCTGCTGAACCTATCTCGATACTATCGAGGTTTTTGGAAAATCAAGACGCCTTCCTTTTTTTGTTTCTCCGCAGCCTTTTTCTCTTTCGCTGCCCTTTGTTCAGCAACCTGTCCCGAAGCTATATTCCCAGAACCTCCGGCGGCCAATACAATTGCCGTATCTGCCTGGGTTAGTGTGGGAGATAAGAACCCAGATATTACATAAAAACATGACGCCAATAGAATTTTTTTAGATTTGATATTCAACTTAATCACCCTCTTTAATTTTATAAAAATAACAAGATGACGCTAATGATATAAAGGCATCCTGTTAGGTTCTGTTGCCATTTTATCTTAGCCATAAAAGTGTCGCGGCAATGACAGCATCCCCATGTAATTAATGGCTTTTTTCACATAACGCATGGCAATCCTGCGATAGTGCTTGAGCTTACCGAACAGGCATTCGACCGCATGCCGTTCCTTATAATGCCAATAATTACACTCAATTTCTTCTTTTCGGTTCGATTTGGGCGGGATGACGGCCTTTATTCCTTGTCTTTTTAACCACTCCCGCAACTCGTTGGTGTCGTAGCCCTTATCTGCTAAAACGGCTGAGGACTTGACGTTTTCCAACAAGGCTATCGCTTGCTTGCATTCTGCCTCCTGGCTGCCGGTCAGGATGAATTTAATCGGCATGCCCAAGGCATCACAAAGCGCGTGGACCTTACAGCCAACCCCACCCTTGGAATTTCCAGCGCTTCGTTCTCGGCGGTGCTGTTGGCCGCCCCAGCCGCGCAGGCATGCGCCCTAATGACCGTGTCATCCATAGGAACATCTTGCAAACCGACCTCTTCACAAAAATGACCGTGGAGTTCCTCCCATGCGCCATTGGCGCACCAGCGTGAAAAACGCTTGAAGGTGCTGTTCCACTTACCCTGCGCCGGCGGCAAAACCCGCCACTGCGAGCCCGAACGTAATATCCACAAGCAGGCACTAATAAATTGCCGGCAAGTGTCTGGTAGGCCGATATGGATACCCGGCAAATTCTTTAACTTTGCCAATATACCGCTCCACACCTCATCGCTTAATTCTATCCGCTTCATGCCATCCAAATCGGTCAATTNNTGGTGAAACGTCAACAGAACCTAGGCAATATTTGGCTGAAACCGGCATTTATCTCGCCATTTTTCATAAACCCTTGGCTATTGTCCGTCGTTTTGCGTCCATTGGCCAGTAGCCGGTCATGTTCCGCGCTGGCATAGGCCTTGTCGGTATACAACTGGTGTTCGGTGCGGGGTCAGCAGTTTTTTCAAGGAATGGGAGTCGTGTTCGTTGCCTGGGGTATAGTCGATGGCCTTGACGAAGCCGTCCCCGTCGACGTTGACATGCGCCTTATACCCGTAAGTGCTGGCCGTCTTGATGTACAGGCCCTTGGTCGACAGTTGCCGGTTGACTTCGGTCAGCAAGGTGTTCAGTAAGCCCTGTTTGGCCAGCGTGTTGCGAAACCGCCAGATGGTGCTGTGGTCGGGCACGCCTTCGCTCAGGTCATACCGGCTTTGCAACAACAAGGCCTTGAACATCAGCAACGGCGGCCACGCCGCTTCGCCCTGCTTCTTGGCATGGATGCCCGACATCTGCTGTTCTATTTCCCGCCATTCGATCAACTGGTGGATGACGTCCAGTTCTTCCAACGCTTCGTGGTGCTTGACAAGGGCGCCGCTTAAACTGGTCTGGGCTAGGTTCTTCCAGGACATGGGCTATTGCTCGGGCTTGAAGAAAGGCTTATTTTACCCGTTTAAGGGCTAGGGTTCGTGCAAAGGTCTCATTCTGGGTTAATATGAAGTAACAATAAAGGCTCGATTGATAGACCTTTACTGTAACCAAATGAATTTTTTAACTATGGGATCTATTGTAATTTGTCAACTCAATGATTTATCTGTTCATATTTGTAAGCTATGTCTATTAGAATCAAATAAATTCACCTTCATACCAAAAAAGGTATTCCTATTAGTAAAGATCATATACAAATTAAAATTACCGGTTTCGTTCAGGGCGTGGGTTTTCGTCCATTTATTGCCCGACTGGCGCAGCAAAACCAACAAAATGGCTGGATTGCAAACACCACGGATGGCGTAATCATTGCGATCGAAGGTGCGATAAATCAGCAACATCAATTTCTTGATGGCTTGAATAATAGGCTGCCACCTTTTGCGGACATCAAATCGCAAACAATAACTCACCAACCCTTGGTAAATTTTCAGGACTTTCAAATTAAAGCCAGCATCGCAGATGGCAAACAATCGGCCTTTGTCCTGCCTGACATCGCAACCTGCCAGGATTGTATTGAAGAAATTTTTGATACAGCCAGCCGGTACTTTAACTACGCATTTACGAGTTGTTGCAATTGCGGTCTGCGCTACAGCATCATGATTAAGCAGCCTTATGATCGTGCTAATACCAGTATGGCGGCATTCAAGTCATGCCCTGCTTGCGAACAAGATTATCACTGTATTGATAATCGGCGGTTTCATGCCCAAACAATCGCGTGTCCAGAATGTGGGCCACAGCTGTCTGTGTTCGATGATTCAGGCGTGTTATTGGGCGAAAAAAATAACGCATTAATCATCGCAAGCCAATATTTAAAAGCCGGGAAAATAGTTGCCATTAAAGGCATTAGTGGTTATCAACTGCTCGTTGATGCCACTAACCTTGAAGCCATAGAACGGCTTAGACAACGAAAACACCGTCCGCATAAACCTTTTGCGCTGATGGTGCCTGATTTAGTAACCGCACAAAAGCTTTGTGTCATTAATGGGCTTGAACAAGCGGCATTGATATCCTACGCAGCGCCTATTGTTTTGTTAAAACGTCGCGCACCTATGGGCCTGAATTTATTTTGCGATTCCGTTGCTCCTGACACTAACCTGCTGGGAATCATGTTGCCTTACTCGCCCTTGCATCATCTTTTGTTACATGAGTTTGGTTTGCCTTTAGTTGCCACCAGCGGCAACCGTCAAAACGAACCGATTTGTATTGATGACGACCAGGCATTAACTCGACTTAACGGTATTGCCGATTATTTTTTGACGCATAACAGGACAATCTTACGGCCTCTGGACGATTCGATTGTTCGGGACATTAACGGGAACATGACTGTATTACGCCGCGCCAGAGGCTATACACCGATACCAATCACCTTAAAGACTGCTCTACCTGACACGCTAGCAGTGGGTGGACAGTTAAAAAGCACGATTGCTATTAGCCATGACCAGCAGGTCATTTTAAGCCAACACCTGGGTGATCTCGATTCCGAAGCTTCACAACTGCAATTCCGAGCAACGCTAACAGATTTGCAGCAATTTTATAGGATCTTTCCAACACGAAACATGCATGACCTGCACAGTGGCTATACTAGCAGCCAGTTTGCAAGCCATTTAGGGAAGGAACCCCAAGCGGTACAACATCATTATGCCCATGCACTGTCTTGCATGGCTGAACACGGTCTCGAGCCTCCGGTTTTGGGCATTGCCTGGGATGGATCGGGTTTGGGCACAGACAATACACTATGGGGTGGCGAATTCTTATTGATTACCGAACAAGGTTTTCAACGCTACGCCCATTTCCGTTCTTTCTCATTACCCGGAGGTGTTAAAGCTATTCAGGAACCTAGGCGCACCGCTTTAGGCCTGCTCTATGAAATATTTTCGGACAGCGTATTCAGGCGACAAGACCNNCTGGAAAACAGCGCGGCAACAATCCTTTCAGATCAGCACTATCAATTCCAACTAAGCAATAGCATGCCCATAGTTTATGACTGGCAAATAACCATTGAGCAAATTTTAGATGACATCGCACAAAACACTTCACCCGCATTAATCGCAGCTAAATTCCATAATAATTTGGCGGAAATAATACTCGCCATTGCAATGCGGGCAGAACAAAAAAATATTGTATTGAGCGGCGGTTGTTTTCAAAATGCTTTGTTGGTAGAAAAAGCCGTCGGCAAGTTAAAAACCGCTGGCTATACCGTGTACTGCCATGAGAAAGTACCTCCTAACGACGGCGGATTGGCGTTGGGTCAAATATATGCCGCCAAATATATTGGGTAACAACGATGTGCTTAGCTATTCCCGGACAAATTATTAGTATCTCGGATGACAATGATCCCTTAGCGCGTAAAGGCCAGGTCAATTTTTCCGGTATCCGCAAAGAAGTCAGTTTAGCGTATGTACCTGATGCCAAAATTAACGATTATGTTATTGTTCATGCCGGCTTCGCACTTTCTGTTCTTGATGAAGAAGATGCTCTTTCTAGCCTACAAGCGTTTAACGATTTGTCTGAGTTTCAAAATCTGATATGACAAATTTGCTGAATCCACTTGTTGCAGGATAGGAGAGCCCCGCATGAAATATCTGGATGAATACCGCGATCCGAAAACCGTAAAAAAACTGGTCGCTTCCATAAAAAACATCACCACACAACCGTGGCATATCATGGAAGTCTGCGGTGGCCAAACCCACAGCATCATTAAGTACGGCATCGACCAACTGCTACCAGAAGAAATCAATCTGATTCACGGCCCCGGTTGCCCAGTTTGCGTTACTCCCTTAGCTTATATTGATAAAGCGTTGGCGATTGCCGCCCAGCCCGATGTGATTTTCTGCTCATTTGGTGACATGCTGCGTGTACCCGGTTCGCACCTGGATTTGCTGAAGTTAAAAGCACAAGGAGCGGATATACGTATCGTCTATTCGCCAGTAGATGCTGTAAACCTCGCCCAACAAAACCCCGATAAACAAGTCGTTTTTTTCGGTGTAGGCTTTGAAACCACCGCCCCAACTACCGCTTTAACCGCTTATCAAGCTAAACAACTGGATTTAAAAAACTTTTCATTACTGATTTGTCATGTGCGTGTGCCGCCGATCATGCAAGCTTTATTGAATTCACCTAACCATCAGGTACAGGGATTTCTTGGCGCTGGTCACGTCTGTTCCATTATGGGATATCGCGAGTATGTGCCGATTTCCGCACAGTATAAAATTCCTATTGTCATCACCGGTTTTGAACCTGTTGATATTCTGCACGGAATCTACCTTTGCATCAAGCAGTTGGAAGAAAAACGCCACCAAGTTGAAAACCAATACAGCCGTGTAGTGAAGGAACAAGGCAATCAGCCTGCACAACGAGTAATGCAACAAGTATTTAAGGTAGTCGATAGAAGTTGGCGGGGCTTGGGTGAAATCAAAGCCAGCGGTCTGGCATTGGCAGATGAATACGAGCCCTGGAATGCTGAACAGCGTTTTGCAGTGGCAACCATTAACACGCAAGAACCCTCGGACTGCCGAAGCGGAGAGATTCTGCAAGGCCTCATAAAGCCATCGCAATGTCCTGAATTCGGCAAGCGATGTACACCTGAAAAGCCATTAGGTGCAACGATGGTTTCATCCGAAGGCGCTTGCGCTGCTTATTACCGCTATCGACGTTATCAAAATGCCTGATCTGGAACTTAGTTGTCCCTTGCCACTGCAATACGACCAAATCGTTATGGCACACGGCGGCGGCGGTCGCTTGATGCAGCAATTGTTGGACAGCATCATCCAAGCGACATTCAGCAATCCTATCCTGAACCAAAAACAGGACAGCGCGGTGTTGGACATTAATGGCACAAGGTTGGCCTTTACCACCGATTCTTATGTGGTCAAACCGTTGTTTTTTCCCGGCGGCGATATTGGCAAACTGGCGGTATGCGGTACTTTGAACGATTTGGCGATGAGCGGTGCCAAACCCTTATATCTCAGTTGTGCGCTGATTATTGAAGAAGGCTTCGCCATAAAAGACCTGAAACGCATCATCCAGTCTATGCAGCAAGCCGCCCAGCAGGCATGCGTAATGATTGTGACTGGCGATACCAAAGTGGTCGATTACGGCAGCGGTGACGGCGTTTATATCAATACCGCCGGCATCGGCATTATTGACGAAAATATCAACGTGTCGCCTGCCTGCATTCAAGTCGGCGACAGCATTATCATAAACAGCGACATAGCACGGCATGGCATAGCCATCATGCTGGAGCGCGAAGGCATGAACTTTGAGCATGCCATAACCAGCGACTGCGCCGACTTAAGTGGTTTAGTTCAGGATTTGATTCAAGCCGATATCGACATCCACTGCATGCGGGACTTAACACGCGGAGGCTTAGCCAGCGGTTTGATAGAACTGGCTACTGCATCAAAACATCACATCGAAATCAACGAAACAGCGCTGCCCATACAGCAGGATGTGAACAGCGCTTGTGAAATTTTAGGCTTTGATCCCCTATACATAGCTAACGAAGGTTGTTTTGCGCTGTTTGTACCAGAAGCTCAAACCGAAACAGCCCTGGTCGCTTTACATCGGCATCCACTCGGCCAAAAGGCTAGTTTAATTGGCCACGTAAAATCCACTCACCAGAAAGGCTTGGTAACGCTAAAAACGGCAACGGGCATTAGCCGGGTTCTGGATTTATTGAGTGGTGAGCAGTTGCCGAGGATATGCTGATCACGTCTTCCAGAGCTAAACAACTTCTATTGTGGGCTTAAGTTTTCAACAAGCCAGTCTGTCCAGGCTGAAAAATTATCCCCTTTAGTGGCAGACAGTTGAATAATCTGTATATCAGGATTAACCTGTCTGGCATATTGAATACACCGCGCCTCATCAAAATCGACATAAGGCAATAAATCGGTTTTATTAATAATCATTAAATCAGCGGCATGAAACATATCCGGGTATTTGATCGGCTTGTCATCACCTTCGGTCACCGACAACACCACTACCTTATGCGCTTCCCCTAAATCAAACGAAGACGGACACACCAAATTGCCGACATTTTCAATCGCCAGCAGACTGTAATCCTTAACACCCAGCTCCATAACCGCATGACCAGTACCGTGCGCATCCAAATGACAAGCCCGACCGGTATTAATCTGCAAAGCCGGAACGCCCGTGGCCCTGATGCGATCCGCATCACGTTCGGTCTGTTGGTCACCTTCGATAACCGCAATTGGAAAGCGATCTTTTAACACCTTAATGGTTTCAACCAGCAAGGTTGTTTTGCCTGCGCCAGGACTTGAGACCAGATTGAGAGTAAAAATATGGTGTTGCTGAAAATACGTGCGGTTCTGCGCGGCGTAGGCATTATTTTTACTGAGCAAATCCTGCTCAACTTTAACCAACCGTTCGCTGTGGTTATCATTATGGCTGTGATCATGTTTAAGCAGATGCTGACGTTGCCCAAGTACAGGCTTCAGCTTTGCCGTGGTATTCGTTTGACCGCAACCGCATATTCCACACATAAATAAACCTGTAAGAGTGTTTCGCTCAGTGCGAAGTTAGATAACGATTAAATCTTTAATTCTCATTTCTGAGCCTTGAATCACGGTAACGAGAGAACTGCCGCAATAGCCACAAGGATCGTACAAAGTTTCCATTTCTATTTGTTGCTGGCATTGCCGACACACACCAAGTCCCGCTAATTCGGCAATAATCAGCTCGGCATTTTCTGCCAACGAGTCTTTCATTACCACATCAAAACCGAAACGTAAGGCCTCCGGTTCCACGCAAGACAGCTTGCCTATTTCAAGGGTCACTTTAGTCACGCGTCGAAAGTTTTGTTTCAGCGCATGATCTTCCAGAATCCCCCGTACATTTTCAAGCAACGACAGCTCGTGCATAAATGTTAGCCCATGCTATCTGTAATCTGTTGTCGCCACACTGCACAATCAAGATTGCTTAATAATTGCCCGACAAACTGACACGCTATCGACAAATGCTGCTCAGCGCGGGCGCTTAAACCTTCACCCAACTCAAATCGTTCCCCTTTGATGCTCAACAGAAAACACGGCGGCGGCATTTGTTTTTTTATCTGCTGATAAACAACCAAAACCGCTGAGGGACTCATGGCGTGTGTAGTGTAGCTGTTGTCTCTGGTCGGTGAAAGCACGGTAAAATCAAACGCGCCATTACAAGAAACAGCGGCATCGACAAACAACACCAGCGTCCTGTTTTCCAAATCCAGTGCATGTTCAATCTGCAACTGAAAATCAGTCAGTATTTCAATCGCATCCAGACACACAGTATTCTCAACGTATTGCAACAATAATGGCCCTAGCGCGTCATCGCCACGACTGAGATTACCGTAACCAAACAGCAAAACGGGCTTAACCATCTAAACCCATTCGATTTGTCCGTCGCTATGTTTTACGAGCTTGTCTATAAGCTTGCCTTCAACATCAAGCAATTCCAGTTGCAACGGCATTTTTCCGACGGCATGGGTCGCACAGGAAAGGCACGGATCATACGCCCGAATCGCCACTTCCAGATTATTTAATAAAGGCTCGGTCAATTCACGGCCTGATAAATATTCTGCCGCCACTTGCCGCACCGATTCATTCATCGCGGTGTTATTGCTGGTGGTCGAAACAATTAAATTGGCTTTAGTGACAATATCGTTTTCATCGACTTGATAATGATGGAATAAGGTGCCGCGTGGTGCCTCGATCACGCCAATGCCTTCATAACGCTTTTCACCTTGCGCGATTAAATCATGCCCCATGATGTCGGGATCATGGAGTAGTTCTTTTATACTTTCGGCGCAATGCAAGGCTTCAATCATCCGCGCCCAATGATAGGCCAGTGTGCTATGCACCATTTTTTCGCCACTGTGCGCTTTAAATTCCACCCGCACGGCTTCCGCCAATGGGGTATCGATGTTGTCACAGTTATTTACCCGTGCCAACGGCCCGACACGATACCAGCCTTCTTCTTGCCCCAGTGACAACAGATAAGGAAATTTCATGTACGTCCAGGAGCGGACTTCTTCATGGATCAACGCATTGTAATTACAGTAATCGTAATGATCGACAATGGTTTCGCCCATATCGCTTTTGGCGCGGATGCCGCCGTGATAAAGTTCCAGCGCACCATTCGGCTGGATTAAACCGAGGTAATTAGAACGTATGGTTGCAAAATCATCGTAATAAGGCAGGTTAGAGCAATGTACTTTTTTGATCAGTGCGACCGAACCCACAGCCCACGTGATCATCTGGTCGATGTCTTCGAGTAAATAATCCCGTTCTGTTTTGGTCAGCGCTTTATTCATACCACCAGCAATCGCACCCGTGCCGTGGATGCGCTTGCCGGAAACCATACGAATCACTTCCTGTCCGTATTTACGCAGCTTTACACCCTGTAAGCCGATATCAGGATATTCACCCAGCACAGCAATGATATTGCGCTTGCTGATATCGCTTTCAAAACCGAACAATAAATCCGGGCTGGATAAATGAAAAAAATGTAAGGCATGCGATTGTAATACCTGACCGAAATGCAGCAACCGCCTTAATTTGGTTGCAGTGGTTGTTAGATAAGCCGGGTCAACGCCGACCAGTTGATCAATAGCCTTAGCCGCAGCCAGATGATGGCTGACCGGGCA
>PMDM01000293.1 GCA_003155565.1 Methylococcaceae bacterium
TTTTGCCTGTTTCTGTGCGATAAACAGAACCTGCGGTTGTTTTTGCGGACGATGAGTTTTTTGTGGCTTCACGCCTGTCGAGCATGTTACTTTTTTTCATAATTGTTCTACAGAAGAGTTTCAATACGACGCTCGCTCGTCAGTTGATTTTTCTAATAGCTAGCGTAATTACTTTCCTAGTCGACTCACAGTCAAATATTCCTCGGTATGCGATTCATCAAGCTTTTTCAATGACTCCTTTTAAGGCAAAAAAATGAAATTGTTCAAACGATATTTATAAAGCATTTATATTAAGAACTTTAAGAACGCCCCTATAAATTAATACAATTTGATTCTTCCTTTCATATACGGATGCACAGGACAGATAAAGTCGTAACTGCCAACTATGGTCAGGTTGGTGCGTTGTGCAATCAGGGTGAAACGTTTGGTCGGGCTGTTGGTTGATTGCTGGTAAGTGCCAGTTCCTTCAGGCATGGTCGACTGTGTCGCGCAGCCGGCAGTAAGCATCAATAAAAGGGGTAAAAACAAATTCATGTTCATGACGTTGCCTTCTTCTTATTAGTTATGGGTACTCCACATCACATGCAAAACAGGAAAATTTAAGATGTGCATTGGTAATTCCCACCAAATCGAGTGACCAATTGCACCTCATGTTCCCACTCATCTTTGCGTTGAGCTAACTTACCCTATTTCATCACTAGCACTACACTCCTTCAAGCTGTTGTTGTAGTCATCGCAACCAAGTATGCCTACACCTAAAACCTTAGACAATTCCATGAGTTTTTGTTCCTTTCATATACGCCATGATACTAAATTATTGTGCCCGACAAATGACAAAAACCCCACTTTTTTGGACTGCAATGGTGAAACTGAGTGTTAAACAGCGTGGAACAATAGCCAGGGAATCGGGGTAAACAGTGTCGAAAACTGTTCACTCCGGTATGTGTCATGATCCGGCATTTTGTCGGAGAGTCCTGGAGTGTTATCTATGGATTTTATTGCTGAAATAAATCGACGCCATTTTATTAGTGGCGAGAACATCAGTTCAATTGCCGTTGCCTTAAAACTGTCCCGCACCACTGTCCGAAAGCATTTGACGACGACGGATGATTTTGCCCGGATTTCACGGACAGTCCTCTAAGCGACTTTTTTAGCTTCAAACGCTTCCGGGCTGATATAGCCCAATTTAGAGTGGAGCCGTTTGCGATTGTAATACACTTCAATGTATTCGAACACATGAGATATGGCCTCTGCATGGGTCAAAAACCGTTCGCCATGGCTAGCTTCGGCTTTAAAGCTATGATTCCAGCTTTCCATGGCCGCGTCATCGTAACAATCGCCCCTCTTGCTCATACTACAAATCAATTGGTGTTTGAGAAAAAGTTTCTGGTAGACGGCTGAGCAATACTGGCTGCCCCGGTCGGAGTGGACGGCCACCCCTTTCGGCATCCGATGGTGCCATCATGCCATTGTCAAGGCATCACAAACCAACGGTGCCGTTATCCGTTCAGCGATTGCCCAGCCAATCACCCGGCGTGAATAAAGCTCAAGCACCACTGCCAAATACAGCCGGCCTTCTTCGGCCCAGATAGTGGTTATATCTGATACCCACTTTTGATCGGGGGCATCCGCTGTGAAATTTTGCTCCACTAAATTAGGTGCAACGGGTAAGGAATGGTCGCTGTACGTGGTGGCTTTGTATTTTTTGGCCGCTTTCGCCGCCAGCCGTCGATACGCATAATTCAGGCATCCCGATGCCTACCGACCAACCGACCTTCCTCTTGGAGCCGTCTAGTGATCCGGGATGAGCCGGGTCGGCCCTTTCTCATCATCGAAAACACGTTTAACTTCA
This sequence comes from Methylococcaceae bacterium, assembly GCA_003155565.1. GTDB lineage: Bacteria > Pseudomonadota > Gammaproteobacteria > Methylococcales > Methylomonadaceae > Methyloglobulus. Next base: position 1,853 of record PMDM01000293.1, read on the forward strand.
ATGGCCAACACTAGATCAGCCTGGCGCCTGTCGGAAATCGGCCGGTGCCGCCAGTCGTAATAGCCGCTACGCGATACTGCCATCAAGCGGCACATCATACCCACGGGATGTTGGTTTTCATTGGTTTTTATCATGGCGTACTTCTCGGCAACTGCTCCTGCGTTGCCCTACCTCCTGCATCCATGCAGTCGACTTGGGCAGTTTTGCAAAGTACGCTGCCGCCCTTTTTAAGAAGGCCACTTCCTCTTCCAGACGGGTATTTTCCCGCTTCAGGCGAACCATTTCTGCTTGTTGAAGCTTTTGATCTTCGAAAGGCTGGCCTGTTTGCCGACGTTTTGCCCGCCATGAATACAACATCGATTCGGCAAGCCCTAAATCCTTCGCTACTGTCCGACCTGCACGCTCCAGGGCCTGCTCTTTAAACTGGGTTGTGTATTTGTTTCGGGCTACTGGGGCCTTTGATTCAGTTTTTGGTTTCATTGTTCACCTCGGTTTTAGAGAATGCTCTCTTAGCAGAGTGTCCACTAGACCGGGGCAAGATCAGAGCTCTGCATAACGGCCAATTTCGGACAGTTAGCTATTATGGTAGTGTAAGTTGAGGTAATTGCAAAACTACAGATGTGGACAGGATTTTCCCCTGAAAAGGGTGTAGAAAAGGGCGGCCATTTCTGGCACGATG
>PMDM01000232.1 GCA_003155565.1 Methylococcaceae bacterium
CGCCGTACCCAGTAACACCGCATTGCCCCGGCGTTTAAACTGCTCCAATAACTGGGCTTTAGGCTTGCTGCCTTGAATGAGTAAGGGAAAATCTATACGGTTTTCCAGCAATTCTGCGGCCAGTTTGAGCGCACGATGGCTGGTAAACAGGAAAAACGCCCGGCCTCGGCTGGCTTCCAATACCGGAATGACAAATTCGACGATAGTCGGTATAAAATTTNNGCGGCAAGCCTTTCGGATGATAAAACAGGGAATGATTGGCATAATCGAAAGGGCTGCCCCATTGTTTGCCATGCGTATCGTTTAAACCAAGATTGTTGGCGAAGTGGTCGAACTTATCCGCCACGCTCAAAGTCGCCGAGGTAAAAATCCAAGTCGCCTTATGTTGCTGCATGAAGGCCTTGAATTCTTTGGCGATATCGAGCGGGGTGCGGCTTAAGGTAAAGGTTTTCCGGTGTGTTTCGTACCAACGTATCCACTGCCCGGACTTATCATCAACAATATCCTGCAATTGTTGCGATACTTCTTCAGCCCGTTTGTGACACATTTCCAGTTCTTTGGTTTTGACCGATGCCAGTTTCAGTTGCCCACATAAGCGTTGTAATTGCTCCTTGACGGCATTCAAGGCAGCCAGAATCTTCGGGTTATTTTTGATGTCCTTCCAGTCGCCGCGTTTAAGTTCAAGCCCAAACGCTAAACGCAAGTCTTTCACTTCATGCTCCAAATCTTCGCAGGCAGTCCTGAGTTCTGGCAGGTCGGTGGCATCTTTGAAATATTCGATCAAGGAATCCTTAGCCAGATCAATAAGCTGCTTACCGCCGATATGGATGCCGAGAAAGTTTGATGCGGTTTCCGCCAATTGGTGCGCTTCATCGACAATAACCACTTCAGCGCTGGGCAATAATTCACCAAAACCACTCTCGCGTATAGACCAATCCGCGCATAGCAAATGATGATTAACCACCAATAAATCGCATTCCTGGGCTTTTTTTCGGGCTTTCATCAGAAAGCACTCGCTGTAATCGGGGCAATCCTGACCTAGACAGTTATCTACTGTGGAAGTCGCCAGATACCAAGCCGGATCGCCTTCGGTGAGTTCGGTCATTTCGGCAATGTCGCCGATTTTGGTGCGCTTAGACCAGGATTTGATCTTGGTTAATGCAGCGGCTTCTTCTTTATTGAAACCCAAGGTTGATGTCAGCGAATTTTGCAACCGGTACTTGCATAAATAATTGCTCCTGCCTTTGAGCAGGGCGGCGACAAAAGGCGTTTTGAGGGCTTTGCGGATAATCGGCAAATCTTTGTTAAATAGCTGATCCTGCAAGTTTTTGGTGCCCGTCGAAATGACCACTTTTTTGCCCGACAGAATAGCAGGCAACAAATAGGCAAACGTCTTGCCCGTACCCGTACCGGCTTCTGCGATTAAGTTTTGGTTTTCATCAATCGCGTTGGCGATGGCTTCTGCCATTTCAGTTTGCGCTTCCCGTGGTTGATAGCCTTCCAAAATATTGGCTAATGCGCCTTCGGTGCTAAAAAAAGACCTGAATTCTGTCACGGTTTGGCTGTTGCCTGGATAAAAAGAGTGTTGGAATTCATGTGGATTGTGCGAGTTACATCAGCGGGTAGGGCGCAATAGCCGCTAAGCGTATTGCGCCAAATGGTGGACTCCGTCAAAACGGAGTATTTAACAATCAAATCACTCTGTGATTTTTACCAGCCAACCACCCGCACCCTTGCAACTGCTTTGTGCATCGGCAGTGATTGCAATTCTGGCAAAAGCGCCTTTTACGGATGAAGGTAGACTCCCGCTCACAGCAAACGTACCGTCACTTTTTTTATCGACTTTTATAGTAGCGGGTTGTTCTTTTATATTAACTTTGATAGTCGTCGGATAAGTATTTTTAGACGCAGTAAAAGAAAAGTCTGAACCCGCAGTAACTTCGGCATTTTCTGCCGGAACAAAATCAGTAAATTTGGGTTTGTCACAGGCTTTTGAGCTGCTACTGCCGCCGCCGTAAGCCCAGCAATTGGTGGTAAACATCATTAAAGCAAAAATCCATAAGCAATTAAATTGTTTCATTTTTTATGCCTCATCGTGTTGTTATAGTGGTTTTGTGCGTACGCTATACACATTAACTTATTTCGACCAATTGTCAATCAGGTATCAATCAGCACTTGCTAAGCCCATGAGTTCCAGTCTTTGGGGATAATCAGCCATTAGGTTCTAATAGAGTGCCCAGTAATAAAAGCCTGGAAGTTGCAATACGCTTAATTTGTTGGTTTGGCAGAAAATAACTTGAATTATTGGTGTTTAAGGTTATAAATGACGGTAATGCAGAGATTGCTAAATCCTCTAAAAGTGTAGGTTAGAAAGTAATCGCAACCATACTTAAAGTACAAAAAATCAACCCCACACAATATTGATAACAAAAGGGTGGTAATCAAGTGATAAAACATTTTTTGCAGGATTACCTGAGTATCGTTTTGGTTAGTTGTTTGTTGGTTAGTAGCAGTGTATTGGCTGAGGACAATACCGTTGAAAAGCCATTGGTAGCGATTTTTGCAGGCGGCTGTTTCTGGTGTATGGAGCCTCCATTCGACGCTTTGCCCGGCGTTATCAGTACAATATCGGGCTATACCGGTGGACATACCGAAAACCCGACTTACAGGGAAGTCTCAAACGGCAAAACAGGCTATTTAGAAGCTATTCAAGTGACCTATGATCCGGCTAAAGTCAGCTATGAAAAACTTCTCGAAGTCTTCTGGCACAACATAGATCCATTTGATGACGACGGGCAATTTTGTGATAAAGGTGACCAGTACAAAGCGGCCATTTTTTATCAGGACGAGAACGAGAAACAACTCGCCGAAGCATCAAAAATAGAAATCCAGAAAAAACTGCTTGATAAAAGTATAGTCACCTCAATTAAGCCCGCTGGAAAATTTTACCCGGCCGAAGACTATCATCAAGATTATTACCAAAAAAATCCGACAAGTTACAAATTTTATCGGTTTACCTGTGGTCGCGACCATCGTCTAAGCCAGATATGGGATGAGTAAAAAGATGCTGGTTTGAGGTTTAGTTAATCGCCATTAGTTGTCGCCCCCTCAATCTATAAAATACGGTACAGATCAATATTATAACTATGCTGTCCCTGCTGATGGGCATAAATCTAACCGCTATTTTCTATTGGAAAACAGCACAATAACTATAAGCCCAATCACGACCGCAGGTATGATGAAAAAACTGCCCTGTGGTTCTTCCCAGTTTTCGGTGCCTTTACGCAATGCTGGGTCATTAGACTCATCATAGCCACCCCCTCTTTTTGTAGATATCGTATCTGATCTAGTCAATGTGATGTTATCTCCGTAGCTAAGATTAGGAAAAAAATCTGATACTTGAAAGTTAGAGATCTCATTTGCAGAAACTTGAAAACTTGGCATACCGCCCAGTAAGACAATCATACTCAATATTGAAGCCATTTTCTTTGACATCGTTTTCTCCAGATTGGCAGTAAGAAAGTATAAAAAGTAACCTATGCTTGAAGCTAGTTTAGCAATCTTAACCTAATTCTTTAGCTGCATCTTCAGTTCGGAAAAAGGCTTTTCCCGGTTTGAGTTGTTCAAGAAAATCAGTTTTACGCAGCTTGTCCAGAACCGGGCCTTTCGCTTCCGAAATATTGAGCGTTTTCCCTGACACTTGCAAGGACTGGTTTATTTTTTCCAGGGCTTCCAGAGCCGTCGTGTCTATATCACTGACCGAAGTGAAAATCAGGACAACATGCTTGATATTAGGCTGCCGGTTTAATTCATCGGCAAGGTAGTCTTCGACATAGCTGATATTGGCGAATGTGAGGCTTTCGTCAATTCGCACCAATAATAAATGATGCCAAGTTTCTACAGCGTGACGTTTGATATTCCGGTAATGTTCGGTTTTTGGTATTCGACCTACTACAGCTATGTGCGGATGGCTGGTTTTACGGAGTTGACTTGCCAACGTAAGGATAATTCCCAAGGTAATGCCTTTTTCAATACCTAGCACTAAAACACCCAGTAAAGTGACCAGTTCGGCAAAGCCGTCACCGCGATCATAATTGAAGGTATGGAATATATGCCTGATACGCACCAGGCGGAAAACCGCCATAATGATGATGGCGGCTAGTGCCGCTTTGGGAATGTTGGCAAACCATGCGCTGAAGAAGATGACGGAGACACTTAGGATAGCTGCCGCAATCAGCATCGCCATTTGCGTACGTGCCCCAGCAGAGAAGTTGACCATCGTTCGGCTAAAACCACCCGCGACCGCCATGCCGCCAGAAATGGCGGTGACTAAGTTTGCAGCTCCTAGTGCTATCAACTCCTGATTTGGGGCGATTTTTTCACCCCTGAGATTGGCTGTGACTTTAGCAATGGCGACGCTTTCTACATAAGCAATCAGGGCTATAAAAGTGGCGCTAGGTAGTAGGATCTTCCATTTTGTAATATCAATAAAATCCAGCCTCAGCGAGGGAAATCCAGAAGGCACTTCACCTACTAGAGAGACACCGTGTTGCGCTTGTAGGCCGAAGTAAGTGGCGGCTAAGGTAGCAAGGAAAACGGTTAATAACGGCCCACATTTGCTGATTCCAGTCACCATAGTCAGAGGCAACTTGAGTTTTTTAAGCAGCGAACTGAGCGGTTTTCCGAAAAATATCAGTATATTTAGCGCGGCAATCGCAATAGCTAAGGTTGCGGCATTATATCCCTGCAAATAGTGCTGATAACACGCTATATTAAAGCCGCATGAGGGTGGCTTTAACCCCGCTAATTGGGGTAATTGGCTGGCTATAATCAACAAGGCCGCGCCACTAGTGAATCCCGCGAGTACCGGGTGGCTGATAAAATTGACCAGGCCGCCCATACGTAACATCGCCATCATCAGCATGATAATTCCGCTTTCCGCAGCCAGGATCAGTGCGCTTTGCACAGAATCCCCCAAAGCACTGATTTCCGGCGTTGCCAAGGCGCTGGCAATCATGATGGCGGCAATCGAAACTGGCCCTACGGATAAGGTACGGCTGGTTCCCAGCAGGGCATAACAAGCGGTCGGCAGGATGCTGGCGTACAAACCCATTTGCGGCGGCAATCCTGCCAGTATGGCATACGCAATGCTTTGGGGGACCAGCAATATGGCAGTAATGATGCCAGCGAAGATGTCGCCATCAAAATCTCGACGCGTGTAGTTTTTTAGACTATGGACAATCGGGAAAAAGTGTGTGCCTTGAGAGCCGTTAGATTGTGCCGTGGGCATTGCGGTTATATTCCTTATGTCCATGTTGCATAGTTCCCACGCTCCCGGCGTGGGAACTCATTGAGCAACGCTCCTGCGTTGCGTGACGCTAGGGCGTAATCAGGGGCATTCCCACGCTGGAGCGTGGGAATGATTTACGATTTATTTTCTTCGCGTCCTTCGCGCACTTCGTGGTAAATAATACTTTCACGACTGCTTTTGCCTAATCTTCATTCATAAAGCGTTTTGCATATGATTCTAAATGCGGAATATCAATCCGGTAACCTTTGACCATGATGTGCCAGTATAAAAACGGGAAACCGCAGGTTTTGCCTAGCCACCAGATAAAACGGTTTTCCCGTGGGTCGAGAAAAGGGAACGAGGGTGTCACTTTGCCATCATAAGCAAACTCAGCCAGCATCACGGTATTGAGCGAGGTGGTCAGTGGGCAGGAGCCATAACCATCGTATTTTTCCACAACCGCTTTAGCATTCATTACGTTAAGAATGTTATCGACCACGATAGGCACTTGCTTGCGGACGGCGGCGGCAGTTTTGGCGTTCGGTGTCGAGGTGGCATCGCCCAAGCCGAAAATATTAGGGTACTTGTTGTGCTGCAAGGTTTTTGGATGCACATCCACCCAACCGGCAGCATTCGCCAACGGGCTTTGCTTGATGAAATCCGGCGCACTTTGTGGCGGAGTGACATGGATCATGTCAAATTGTTTAGTGATTTGTTGTTTCTTACCTTCGCTGTCCGTAACTTCAAAGGTTGCGGTTTTTGCTGCCCCATCAATGGCAATCAGGTTGGCGCTAAAGTTGGTTTTAATCCCATAATCGGCGACAACCTTAGTCAGCGCTTTAGCAAAAAAAGGTACGCCAAACATGGCTGGCCCAGCATTACAGAATTCAATAGTAAATTTATCCAGGATACCTTTTTTGCGGAAGCGGTCGGCTGCCAGATACATGATTTTTTGTGGCGCTCCCGCGCATTTAATGGGCATGGGCGGTTGGGTGAACAATGCAGTGCCAGATTGCAGGTTTTGGATACATTCCCAGGTATATTCCACTGTGTCTGGCGAGTAGTTGCTACAAACATTATTCTTGCCCAGCGTTTCTTTCAAACCGCTAATTTTATCCCAATCCAGTTGCAGTCCAGGGCAGACGACCAGATAGTCATAAGTGACTTTATCGCCCGAACGCAGGGTTACGGTATTTTCATCTGGCTGGAAAGTGTCTGCATAATCCTTAACCCAGGTGATGCTGGGGTGGATGAGGTCTTTCTCATTTCGGGTGGTTTGTTTCAACGTGTAAGCGCCGCCGCCGATGATGGTAAAGCCAGGTTGGTAATAGTGTTTTTCGGATGGCTCGATCAAGCCGATGGCTATCGTTGGGTTCTGCCGACGCATATTGTTGGCAACGGAAACGCCCGCAGCGCCGCCGCCGACGATTAAAAGGGTATAGTGTTGTTGTGTCATGAATCCTCCGGTGTAGTTATAATTTTTTGTGTGTCTTGGGACAACCCCAAGACCTAATATTGTGTAAGTTGAGAAAGTCCCCTCAGCCTAATCTTCTCGGCACACCACTACGCTGCTCCTGCATTGCCAAACCACATGGATGTGGTGAATGTGTAAAATGCAGGAGCATTTTTCCACCTACTTACCTACATCCTTTTAGGTATCCCTCAAGGGAGCAGGGACTCAACCATTTACAACGTCCTTTTTCACCTAAAATTGGCTGTCAGTCAATCGTTTTTCGCCGCACAAACTTAATTCGCTTTCTGCCAAGCCTCATAGCCACCCGCAATAGAAAGCACGTTCGTATAACCCAGTGTTTTCAAGGATTGTGCTGCCAGGGCTGCGCGTCCGCCCGTGCGGCAGTAGATCAGCACGGGTTTAGCTTTATCCGCTAATTCCGGGATATTGCCTAGCTTAAATTCCAATACACCACGTGGTAATGATACGGCTTTTTCGAGATGTCCGGCTGCATACTCGCTTTCTTCGCGTGTGTCGATAAGGGTAATATTGCCTTCAGCGATCAGTTGTTTGGCTTTTGCCGGAATAATTTCGGTAATTTGTTGTTTTGCGGCGGCGACCAAGTCTTGAACGGTGACGCCTCCAGTTTTCGGCAAATCGCCGCCACAATTTACGGTCGGAACCTCCCCCGTCTTAGTGCTTTCTCGTACGCTTTCTCTGTGGGCGACCGCGTCCTGACGCTCGTTTTCTTCCAGGCCACAATAACGGTTAGCGGGTACGGCTTCATTAATCATCTTTGGTTTAGGCAGATTGAGATTATTCATAATGTCCATGAATTGCTCACGGGTTTTGCCTGCCAGACGCGGATTGGTGGTGCGTTCCTGCATAATGCTGCTCACCCAGCGTTGCTGGTAGTCATGACCTGGATATACCAGTGTTTCATCAGGTAGAGTAAACAGGCGTTGGGTGATACAGTCGTAGAGCGCCCCGGCGTCGCCACCTTGAAAATCAGTGCGTCCACAACCGCCAATCAACAAGGAATCACCCGTAAACACGCGGTCACGCCACAAAAAGGAAATGCTGCCTTTGGTATGACCGGGTGTAGCGATAACCTTGATTTGTTCGCCATTCGTAAAAGAAAACACATCGCCATCTTCAATCTGGAAATCCGCCGTTTCCGCCCCGCATAAGGCACTTACGCCCGTTTGGGTGCCCAGGCGTTGCCGTAACAAGCCGCTGGCGGTGATGTGGTCGGCATGGACATGGGTTTCCAGAGTATATTTCAGTTGTAAGCCATGCTCAGTCAGCAATGCCAGGTAATCGTCAATATGCGTGTTCACAGGATCAATCAACACGGCTTCTTTGTTGACAGGATCGGCAATCAGATACGTGTAAGTCCAGGTTTCCTGATCGAATAATTGTTTGAATAGCATAATGCATCTCCGTTAGTTGTCGTTGGGTTTTCGCACTATCTAACAGGTAAAATAGTGTCAATACAATAAGATGAAAGCAAGACACATGCCAGAATAGGATGATACTACTAACTCATTGTTTTAATTTGTTTATAGGTTTTGTTAAGACCTATGTTTAGTTTTTATTGCTACTGCATGTGTTTCATTGAAACATAATTTCGTTTCACAAGGTTAGCATAGTGAAACAGTTTTACTTGTTATACAAACGATGAGCAATAAAACCCATATAGATAGAAAAAATCATAACAACCGCTTCGCTTGTACCCAGACCTAATCCGGCAACCGAGGGGCCTGGGCAATAGCCGCTAATCCCCCATCCCATGCCAAAAATGGCAGCGCCAATTAGAAGTGGCTTATCGATGACGGACTTGCTGGATAGGTAAAACTCTTTGTCGAATAGGGGCGTTGGGCGTTTGATTATTTTCCGAAAGAAAAGTGATGTAACGGTAAGCGCACCGACCATAACGAAAATCAAACTGGGATCCCAGTTGCCGGCAATGTCGAGAAAATTTAGCACCTTATCGGGATTGGTCATTTGGGAAAGCGTTAACCCGATGCCAAATAGTATGCCGCTGATTAGAGACATCACGATGAGTTTCATGTTACCAGCCCCAGTATATGGCGCATAATGTAAACAGTGAGAAAACCGCTAGCCATAAATGTTATCGTAGCCGCAATCGAGCGTATAGACCCTCTGGCTATTCCGCAAACCGCATGTCCGCTAGTGCAGCCATTACCCATGCGGGTACCGAAACCGACCAGGAAGCCTCCAAATGCCAACAGCCAGACCGGAAAATTTTCGCGTGGTTGATAAAAATCAGGTCTTATCTGGTGGAATAAAAACGCACCAATAACGATACCGGCCAAAAAAGCGAATCGCCAAAATAACTCTGTCCGGTCAGCACTCATCATGCCACCCATAATGCCACTGATACCGGCAATCCGTCCGGTAAACAATAACAACAGGGTGGCAGCAAGTCCTATCAGGATGCCGCCTGAAAACGCTGAGTAGGGTGTGAAATTTTCCATAGTGTACCTAATGTCAGTTTTTTAAAATAAGCAATGCGCAAACTTATTGTTGCGCTTAATTCGTCTATTTGATTTACTTGAAAGCAGCGACAACTAAAACACTGCATTCATAACGTTTCCATTTTTGGGTTCGATTATTGCGTTCAATTGAAGTTTTTTGCTAAATTTGCCAAATGAAACATTTCTTGTGTGTTTGAATGTTGCTAATTATCCTCAACTAGTCTGTTATTTTTGTCAATATACACTGGGTTTTCGGTTCGTCATGGATCTGGCTGGTAAAATCATGACGAAATTACGCACTAAATGATTTACTTCCTGATCGTTCCTTGAACAGTAAAAAGAGATATTTGTATGTCGTACGATATGGTTGCCTTTGCTGTCAGTTGTCTATTGATACTGGTTTATTATCTGTATCTAGGTAGACGAACTCGCCTTACTCCGGATTCTAGCGTACACGCCCTAAATGCCAGGGTTCGGGAGCGATGGGTTGATATGGTAATGAGTAAAGACAGCATGGAAATTCTTGCCGTTCAAACCTTACGCAACTCGGTTATGGCAGCCAATTTTATGGCATCGACCGCTGTGCTGTTGATAATCGGAACTTTAAACATCAGCGAAAAAATCGGGAAATGGACGCTCCAATGGCATCCTTATGTTTTAGCCGATGTTGAATCTAGCCAGTTATGGCAAATAAAACTAGGGTTATTGTTGCTAGATTTTTTTATTGCCTTTTACTGCTTTGCCATGGCAATACGTTTCTTTAATCATGTCGGTTATATGATTAATCTTTCTGACGAGGCGTCGACAGACGGCAGTTTATACAAACGAACCTGCGCTTATTTAAACAAGGCCGGTAGTTACTATACGTTGGGAATCCGCACCTTCTTTTTTAGCTTGCCGATCATATNNCTAAAAAAATCAGTTGAGGTGTGCTGTAGATCGTTCGTGCTGAGCTAGTCGAAGCATAAACGGACTACAGCACACTACCCAGGTGAGCTTTCCAAATCCCGATCATCCTTCGACAGGCTCAGGGCGAACGGGATTTGGAAGAGGGCCAACTGATTTTTTTAGGATAAAGCACCTTCAACTATCAGGGTCGTCGTTAATTTCCAGCCATAAGGCGTTAATGATAGCCATTGCACAGGCCAAGCCAACCCCTAAAATCCACGCGAAATACCACATGCTATTGCTCCTTTAATACAAAACGTTTCGATTTTTCTGAATATCCTCAACCGTTACCTTGCCGCGCAGGACGCGGTAAACCCAGGCGGTATAGGCCATGACGATAGGCATCATCAGCACGGTAGCAAAAAACAAGAATTGCAGGGTGTAGTGGCTTGCGCTGGAATCCCATACGGTCAGGCTACTCGTCGGGGAGGTGCTGGAAGGCATGATGAACGGGAACATAGAACCTGCTGCCGTCACTATCACGCAAATAACGACCAACCCACTCATTAGAAAAGCCCACCCGGTATAACGTCTGGACGATAGAAATATCACCAACCCAGCACCTATGGTTGCCAGCAATGGCGATAACCTTAACCAAGGATAGGTGCTGTAGTTGGCTAGCCATAAGCCGTTTTCTTTGCTAACCGTTTTTGATGATAGATTGGCAATAGTGATGGTATCAATAGCCGAGGTAATACGATAACCGTCCAGGCCGATTGCTACCCAAACCCCGGCAGCGATGAAGCTCACCGTAAAAACCAGACTGCTCCAAAGGATGACGCGACGAGCACGTTCCGCTAACGCCGCCTCGGTACGCCAGTGCAAAAATACCGCACCGTGCAAGCACATCAAGCTCACACCGACAAGAACGCAAAGTAAGGCGAAGGGCTGGAATAAATCCCAGAAACTGCCGCTGTATGTGGAGCGTAAGTCGCTATCAATCTGAAACGGCAACCCCATAATTAAATTACCAGCCGCAAGACTTAATACCACAGATGGCACTGCACCACCTACAAACAGCGCCCAATCCCAGGCCGAACGCCAGCGCGGGTTTGCCAGTTTACTGCGATAATCGAATCCAACTGGACGCAAAAATAAACCGAACAACAGCACCAGCATACCGGTATAAAGACCTGAAAAGAAGGTGGCATAAACCAGCGACCAGGCACCGAAGGAAATGCCGCCCAATGTAACCAGCCAGGTTTGGTTGCCTTCCCAGGTCGGGCCGATGGTATTCAGCATCACACGCCGTTCGTCGTCGGTTTTACCGAGAAAGGGCAGTAACATGCCGATACCCAAGTCGAAGCCATCCATGACGGCAAAACCGCAAACCAGGAAGATCAGTATCGCCCACCATATAATTCGCAGTGTTTCAAAATCAAACATGATTCACCTCGTCCTGTTCAAAATGGTAGCGTCCGGTATGCAAGCTACTTGGGCCCATGCGTACATACTTAATCATCAAAAATAACTCGATAACAAGCAATACGGTATAGAACACGAAAAATCCTGCCAGGCTTAAATATAATTGCCCAACATCAACGCTGGATACACTCAAGTGCGTCGGTAATATCCCGGCGATTGTCCAGGGTTGGCGGCCATATTCAGCAACTACCCAGCCGAGTTCGCTGGCAATCCAGGGTAATGGAATGCCATAGAACGCAAGACGCAACAGCCAGCGTTGTTTATGGGCCGTGCGTTTGGTGTTGTAGTAGAAAGACGCGGCGAAAATGAACAGCATCATGAAGCCGCATAATACCATGCCACGGAACGTCCAGAATATCGGGGCAACTTTGGGTATCGAATGTCGGGTAGCTTCCTCGATTTGTGCAGGCGTGGCATCGACAACCTTGTCCGTATAACGTTTCAACAGCAAACCGTAGCCGAGATCGTCCTTGTGCGCTTCAAAAGCTGATTTTGCTTTGGAATCCTGATTATCCTGTCGCAATTTTTGCAGGTAAGCATAAGCGATCATGCCGCTTTTAATGCGTTCGCGATTATTTTCAAGTATGCTTTTGATGCCGCCAACTTTCTCGTCTATCGAACGGGTAGCAATCAAGCCCATTACCCACGGGATTTTAATGGCATAATCGGTGGTCATGGTCTCCTCGTTGGGAAATCCGAACAGCGTGAACGAAGCGGGCGATTCTTCGGTTTCCCATTCCGCTTCAATAGTGGCGAGCTTGGCTTTTTGTACTTCACCCAGGGTATATCCGCTTTCATCGCCCAGGACAATGACCGATAGCACCGATGCCAAGCCAAAGCCTGACGCAATTCTGAAAGACCGCCTGGCAAAAGCGACATCCCTGTTTTTTAATAGGTAAAAAGCACTGATGCCAAGCACGAACATCGAGCCAGTGACATAGCCCGCCGCCACCGTATGCACAAACTTGACCTGTGCTATCGGGTTAAAAAACAGGTCTGCAATACTGGTCAGTTCCATACGCATGGTGTCGTAATTGAATTCGGCACCGACAGGATATTGCATCCAACCATTTGCAATCAGTATCCACAGCGCCGACAAACTCGTGCCTAAAGCCAACAGCCAGGTAACGACCAAATGCTGGACTTTGCTGAGGCGTTCCCAACCGAAGAAAAACAAGCCGACAAAGGTTGATTCCAGAAAGAATGCCATCATGCCTTCAATCGCAAGCAGTGGGCCGAAAACATCGCCAACATAGTGGGAATAATAAGCCCAGTTGGTGCCAAACTGAAATTCCAGGGTGATGCCGGTCGTTATGCCCATGGCGAAATTGATGCCGAACAACTTGCCCCAGAACTTCGTCATGTCTTTGTAGATCAGCTTGCTGGACATGATGTACACCGATTCCATAATGGCCAGTAAGAAAGACAAGCCCAGCGTCAGCGGCACAAACAGAAAATGGTACAGCGCCGTCAGCGCAAACTGGAGCCTCGAAAGCTCCACAACTTCATTAATAATCATTTAAGATATTCCTGTGTTCCTTAGAGATAATGACTTGATCTTGTGTGCCGAAAATTTTGTCAGCGATAACGGCTTCATCGACCGGTTGCTTATTACCGGCAAAAAACAACCACCACAACCCGCCTAATAAAAGAAATTTCACCAGCACCGCGACAGTAATTTCCAAACCAAAGGAGGTTTTACGACCAGTTAGTTTTTTAAAAAACAAAGTTAACAATCCGTCATTTGCAGGCATACTACTCCACCGTATGAGTTGCCGCATTGAATGGCATGAATGTCCAGAAATAATATCGCGTGCCAAAAATCTAATCTATCCACGAGTATTTTTCTCTCAACAAACAATCTAATTCATCCACGAGCGCACACCAATCCGAATCCTCTTCTATCACTTCGGCCAGAAACATAGCCTGAGCTGCTCAATAAAAGCACGAATTTGCTCCTCGTCACTTGCTAAACCTAATTGAGAAAATAACGTTTGCAGAGTGTGTATTGAAGTATCCATTTTAATCTCCAGAAATGTTTAAAGATTTTCTATGATGGATGCGGTACCAGCATCGACACTTTCATTCAAACGATCTTGTGCTATCAACCTTTCTTCTTTCAACAGTGACTTAAAGGATTTTAAGAAGACATTGTTTTTATTGATTATTCCGTCTGTACCCGTAGACTGGTTAATGCTTGCATAAATTCCACCAAATCAGCTTTTTCTTGTTGCGTAAGATGTAGGGAAAAAATTTTGGTATCGATAAAACGGTTTTTGTCTCCGCCTTTATTATAATGTTCAATGACTTCTTCCAGTGTTTTCATGCTGCCATCGTGCATATACGGTGCGGTTAAAGCTATATTCCTCAAAGTCGGTGCCTTGAATTTGCCAATGTCGGCAGGGTCTTTGGTGACATTAAAACGTCCCAGTTCAGAACGCTGAATAGCTGTTAAAGGGTAATCATCCGGATTTTTGCCTTGGTTAACAAAGGCAATCAAGATGAATGTAATAGTATGGTGGCACATCAGATTGTGTGACTGTCAAATGAACTAAAGCTAGTATCGTGCCAAGATAATAAATAAATTTATCTATCTGTTTTTTAATGCTTTAATTTTTTATTAAAACTTATTATGATTTTAATTGTGTTTCATGTATAGTTTCTTATGAAACGTATTTATGATTTATTTGAGCGTTTATGAAACAAAAAAATCAATCAGCAGCATTTGTCATTGACCATTCCGCATGGTTAGCACAATTCGATTGTGCAACGCTGTTATCGAAAATGCTCGGCCTTTGTGAGCCGACAGCCATCTATATCGTTGATAAAAATCAACAGGTGTTGTACTGGAGCTTGGGTATGGAAAAGTTAACAGGCTTACGGCACGAAGATGTTGTTGGCAAAGTATGTTTAGATGAATACGCTATTGTTGAAGTTGACGACAACAATGAGCAATTCGTAAAACTATCTCAGGCCAATGGCGGAAAAATCGAGCTAAAAAAAATGATTCAGATTTTAGCTGATAGCGTGGGGTCGTTTGCTGGAGGCATAGGGTCACTGGCTGAGCGTTCAGAAGTAGTAGCTAATGTCTTTTTGCCCAAAGCGTTGGCGACATCAAGACAAAATTTCCACGGAATATTAAGCCGCTCGCCGATAATGCGCAATGTTTTTCAGATCATCCAAAATGCCGCAGAAACAGAAGCTACCGTGCTAGTCAGAGGTGAGAGTGGTTCTGGCAAGGAGTTAGTCGCCAAAGCAATTCATGCCTTAAGTGCGCGTAGCAACGCGCCTTTCCTGGCTGTTAATTGTGCGGCCCTTTCCAGTAATCTTTTAGAAAGCGAATTATTTGGTCATGTACGCGGTGCTTTTACAGGCGCGGTAAAAGATCATAGCGGATTATTCCAACGTGCCAATGGCGGAACACTGTTTTTGGATGAGGTTGCAGAATTACCTTTAGAATTACAGGCTAAATTGCTTAGGGTTTTGCAAGAAAGAAACTATATCCCGGTAGGAGGAAACCGCACCATTGATGTGGATGTTCGCATTGTGGCGGCAACCCATCGCTCATTAAGGGAAGAAGTAAAGAACGGACAATTCCGTGAAGATCTGATGTATCGGTTACGCGTTGTTCCTATTTTTCTGCCACCACTCCGGGAGCGTAGGGAAGATATAAGTCTGCTGATTTGGCATTTCATTACCCGGCACAATGATGGGCGCGTCCGAATCATAGAAAAAATTGATCCTCAAGCCATGCGTGTATTGCTGGATTATTCATGGCCCGGCAATGTAAGGGAACTCCATAACGTCGTGGAATACGCATTTGCTGTGGGTAGAGGGGCGACTTTGCGCTTGTCTGAATTACCCCCAGAATTCAGGGAGCCTCGTGTCGCTGAAGTGCTGAAACAACCTCAACATGCCCCGTCACTTAATCCAGAGGATGAAGTTTCAGCCATCCGTCAGGCCTTAGGGCAAAGTCATGGACGGGCAGGTATGGCGGCTAGCCTGCTGGGAATGAGTCGGGTCACTTTTTGGCGAAAGCGCAAACTCTATGGACTTTGATCTGCTGTGAGTTATTAATTCCGTTCGCCTTGAGCTTGTCGAAAGGCCAGGGGGTTTCGACAGGCTCAGCCCGAATGGTTTCAAAAATAACAAAAGATGAAGGTTATTTATTTTCGCTTAATTTACTGTTGTGCAATGAATAGGTGAAATAAACAATCAAGCCGATAACCAGCCAAACCACAAAACGCAGCCAGGTGATGGCGGGTAAAAAAAGCATAAGACTCCCACAAGACAACATGCCCAACACCGGAAATAACGGGCTAAAGGGCGAGCGGAAAGG
>PMDM01000244.1 GCA_003155565.1 Methylococcaceae bacterium
AATAACCCCAGTCGCGTCGAACGGATATATGCGGACATGTGGGAGCATGACCTGATAAAGCATTACAAAGGCATTTTCCATGCGAATCCAGGGGGTTACACCTATACCGAAGGCTGGTCTTCACTCATGCGCGATTACGCCGAAATTATGGATGAAGACACCAAGTTGCGCGAGGCAGCAAGAAATAAGTCCGGCACAGGCGCTAAAGCGGTTTCCACGATTGGGGGCGGCAGTGACAAGACCGATTACGGT
The DNA here is from genome assembly GCA_003155565.1 of Methylococcaceae bacterium. Taxonomy (GTDB): domain Bacteria; phylum Pseudomonadota; class Gammaproteobacteria; order Methylococcales; family Methylomonadaceae; genus Methyloglobulus. The sequence continues at coordinate 253 of PMDM01000244.1, forward strand.
ACGTTATTGGCTGGCTTAATCTTGGTCATACTTGGGCTTTTCGTGGGCTACTTAGTCCTAAAACCAAAAAAAGATGATCAATAGCCTAGTGGGTTGGTCGCTCAAAAAAGGCTTGTTGTCATTTGGTTGTGGAGCGCTGCTGTTAACTGGCAGCGCGATGCTGTACCAACAAGTCAGGGGCGCTTTTGTTGGTGGCGGGGAGGCATCAGAAACAAACCCAGCACCTCTAAAATTCACCCTTATCCAAGGGCAAGCATCTGATCTACAGGGGGCTTTTTCCGTAGATTCCGTTAATGACTATACTGTTCAAAGGGATGGCAAGGATGCTTTCAATCTTTTGGTCGCGCATTATAAAGATAGCCAAGGCCAAGAACGGCGATCAGTCCTTTTTCCCAAGAGCAAGCAAGAGACTAGCGTATCTCCAAGCCAGACAGGGCTTCGGCAAACCATTTGGGAAGAAGCGGCTAAGGCTATCAGCCAAAACACACCGAAAGACGCACTGGTGTTAAGCTGGTGGGATGACGGACAAAGAATCCACTTTTTGAGCGGACGAGAGGCTTGGGTGAGCAAACCGGCCGTGGAAACTTTCGTCAGTCCGGTCTGGAATTACTTAAATGGCAACCTTCTAATGGCCTCGGACTCCGAACGCGAACACTTGTCCACCATGGCACGCTGGTTGACGATGGATAGCGACAAGGCTTTGGCAGAAATGCGCCAGAAATTCGGGACATCACGTCCGCTCTATTTGCTGGTCACCAACGACCTGTTAATGCGCCTGGGCGAAATGGTCGATTATGGCGGCACATCGTTATTATTTAGCTCAAAGACTTTCCCGGCACATAACAACCTGCATGGGGACATTGCCCAGATCAAACAATGGGCTTATGAAGAAGGCAGTGGCAACTACCTGGTGCAGAAAGAAGGGCTGCACTATCATGTCTGGGCGACACCCAAAAGCTCCGTAACAGAGAAAAATTCCTTGCTTGTGCGGCTTCTATCTTTTGTTAATTCCCTCAAAAAACTCCCAGAACATGTCAACCTCGTTTACCAAAGCCACTGGGGCGGCTATTTGTCGATATACAAGATTGATTTGTAACGCATCTTCAAAATGATGATGCATAAGAAGCGAATAACGTTGAAATTTACATTTCAAAACAACAAAATGAATTAGAAACCCTAAGTTTCTGTTTAAATGCCCCTGCTAGCGTCTAAAAAACCCAAGCGGCGTTTGCCACCAACCAAGCACCGCTAATATACCCGATGGTTGTCATAGAACAACTCAAGGTCATACTGAGCCGAAACGGCACAGTCATTTCATCTTTTAAACTGGGATTCATCGCTCGAATCAAAAACAGCAGCGCATTTCCAAACGAGCCAACACACATACAAAATATGATAAATCCTGCTGGCTTGATTTTAAAATGACTGAATAGCATGTAAAAAATAAACAGGAACTGCGACATCATTAAGTAATCTATGTGTGACTTGAGCAAATCTTGAGTCCCTGGAATTTTTTTGGCAAGCCATCCGTCCGGCGCAGTAACAACCGCTACCAGCATCCATGCTTCGACTAAAGCCACCGTTAGACAAAGGCTGCCTATTACCACCAGTAATTCACTGACCATCTGCTCGGCTCCTTGTTGCTTGTGTCATAAGACCATAGAATTTTAGGGTGGTCGTGGGCATCGTATAGTTTAAAATGATCTCCATGTAGCTTTTCCTGATAAATTAATTAAGGGCTTTCAATTCATTACAACGCTATTTTATCCATGTCGATCAACAATAAATTGTATAAAGTGGCTGTCCCTGACGCACAATATCGTTTCAGGGCCAATATTTTTATGTGGCCTAACCGCACTTTGTTTTTTGGGCCTTTACAGCAATTAGAGTTTCATGCAATGGGTGCGGTGACCATCAACGTTGGACTTTACCGGCCTTTTTACATGAAAACGAAAAGCGGCGCTTATGCAGCCTATCGGTGCGCGGTAATTCCGGCAGGTTGCAAACATGAATTACAGGCAAACGGGAATATCGTTGCCTGTCTGATGATTGAAAAAAATTCGACTGACTTTATGTGTTTTAGGGAGCGCATTCAGGTTCAAGCTTCGGGTTTCACCAACGTTATGGATACGCAGTGGATTGACTGTTTTCAAAAAATTTACGAGAAAAAGCCTTCAAAAATTGTCATTAACCAGATGATCAATCAGTTACTAAATGTGGATGCTAGTACTGAAAAAAATCTCGATGCCCGTATTGAGCGTATTTTGCGCAGGATTAAGCTTGACCCAGGCAATAATTGTAGCCAGGAACATCTGGCCTCTAGTGTTGGGCTTTCTGCGTCCAGGTTCAGGCATTTATTCAGTGAGCATTCCGATATTCCCTTTCGCCGTTATAGAATGTGGCGGCGAGTGATCTCAGCGATGGAAGCTCTCCATAAAGTCGATAATTTAACTTATGCCGCGATGGACGCTGGATTTACAGATTCAGCACATTTTAACCGCTGCTTCCGGGATACTTTTGGTGTGAACCCGTCCCTGGTATTTAGGAACATCGACAGATTTGAGGTTTAAATGCATAACGGGGTTTTTATACGGAATTCTGCAGCGACCTTATTAGCAACAAAGTCTTTTTCAAAGCATCGCTATTTTTTAAGTATTCTCAATTTTTTTAAATGAAAACACATGCCTGACTGTCCGCTTGGATGGTTATTTAGATTCGTTGACTTAAGGAACGACGGTCGGCTCCTGGCCGATGGCGGCTGGTCAATTTACCGTATCTTTATGATTTTTCAAAGGCTGCTATCAAGATTTTTGGCTTATTGAAACCGATAAATCCCCTCATTCCCTGAGTGGGGCTGGTTTAACGGATGTTTCTGGTGGCTTTTGTTCAACCCTCACTGAAGGAGTACAGGAAGCGTAACGCTAGTGGAGTGGTGTACGACGACCCCCACGTAGCCGGGCCGGGCGTTTTGACGCAGTTGTAGCGTGAGCGGAAGCGTAGTCAAAATGCAAGGCCATCCGACACGGCGTCAAGTCATTTGCGCAAGCCAAGTGGCACACAGCGAGGCGAAGCCGACGTTGTGCGCCGCGGCTGTAGCAGGACGAACGCGGGTAGCCGAAGGCATTAACCGCCAGCAAATTTTTCGCTGCTGAANNCGCGAAAAATGCTGGCGCTCCTGTTCCCATTCGGCTTTAACGCGTGCGATAACACCACTTAATAGGCTGGGCCGGATATGCAATGTCGTTTGCTCCGGAATGGCGGCCAACCCCCATAAGTCAAATCAGACTGCATTTCCGCAGTGAAAGAAGTAACGTAAACCATTGACGAAATTTTCTGGNNTTACAACCCCTTGATGCAGTATTATCATTCGACGCGCCAATGTTTTTTTCCCTTTGACAGGGTAGAATCAATATTGTAAGAAACAATAATCGATATAATCTTAACTATATGAGAAGATTAAAGTACAGGAGAAACTGATATGAGATAAATTAAATTTATAAAATCATTCAATCTGGGATGTTATAACCGGACAAGTGCAAGAAAAGGCGATTATGAAATCAACAAGCTACACCTACTGCTGTTTGAAATTGCCTCTCCATTATTTTCGGTTAAACAATTGCAAATTTCAGGCAGTTTTTATTGGTTTTGAATGATATTTAGAACATTTTGTCGTCGTTTATACAAAGACCTCCAGTTTGCTCTCATTTTGGCCTTGTTTGCGTCAGTTGCCCACTCAGCCGATCCTCAACCTTATAAAGTCAACCTGAACAAAACCGGCAACACCTTGCTGGATCAGCTACTGAACGATGCTTCAACCATGATCAGCCTGCAGAACACTGCGCCGGTTGGACCTTTTGCATTAATTGCGCGGGCCAAACAAGATCACGAACGTTTTATTACCGCACTGCACAGCTTAGGCTATTACAAAGCACAGACCATGTTAAACATAGCAGACCATTCGGTAGACGATCCGGAATTGTTCGATTGGCTGAGCGCCGCCCCTGCAGCTAATCCTGTGTCAGTGACAGTTGATTTCAAACTCGGCCCACGGTTTACTTTAGGAAAAATTACACTCCAAGGTAACCTTCCCCCAAAGGCACATGATTGGCTTAAATTAAAAACAGGCGATCCTTTACAGGCAGCGGATATTTTGGAGGGACGGGAACGTTTGTTAAAAAAGCTGCGCGATGAAGGCTACGCAAAGGTAAAGGTCGATGAACCTATCGCTACGTTGCTGGAAGCTACCAATAGCGTTGATATCCTGTTTAGCGTCGACACCGGCCCGAAAGTTGTACTGGGTGAAATTCACGTCGATGGCTTAAAGCGCCTCAACGAAGCTTTCGTCAAGAAACGCTTGTTGATTGCCCCCGGCCAATCCTTTAAGCCAAGTACTATCGAAAATGCCTGCAATGATTTGATGGGGCTGGGCGTGTTTGCTTCGGTTCGCTCCCAAGAAGCCGCACAACTTGATGCGCAAGAAAGAGAACCGATCACTTTTGATGTCGTTGAACGCCCCCTCCATGCCGTGAATGTCGGTGCTGCCTATTCCACCGATCTTGGCGGCAGCTTTTCAAGCTCCTGGCTGAATCGCAACCTGCTCGGCAATGCTGAGCAGCTGAAGCTAAGCGCAGCGGTAACCCAATTGGGAGGTAACAGCACGACCGGTATTGGCTATAAGGCGGGCGTAGCATTCATCAAACCGGATTTTATGCAACGCGATCAATCGCTTCAGATTGGCTTGAATGCCATAAAACAAAGCCTGATCGCTTATGATGAAAAAGCGCTAATGTTTCAAATGACTTTGAATCGTATGTTGGCTAAAGACTGGCAAGGCAGTGCCGGTATTGCTGCACAGCAGTTGCTGGTCACACAGGAAGGGATTAGCCGTGATTACACCTTGTTAAGCGTGCCATTTACTTTGAAATACGATAGCAGCAACAATCCTTTAGAACCAACCAAGGGAATTATCGCAGCCGCCACCGTTAACCCAACACAATCGTTTTCCAGCGGCGGCAACAAACCGTTTGTATTGGCACAAGTGTCCTCTTCAACTTACCTGGATCTCGGCAAACACGGGCGAAGCGTCCTGGCCTTACGCGGCTTGGTCGGTGTCAGCGCCGGTGCCAGCCAATTTGAACTCCCCCCTGACCAACGTTATTATGCCGGCGGAAGCGCCACGGTGCGGGGTTACAAATATCAATCGATAGGACCGACGTTTGCCGATAGCAAACCGCAGGGCGGTACGGCGATGTCAGCTGGCAGTGTCGAATTGCGGCAACGGATACTCGACCATTATGGTGTTGTATTATTTGCCGATGCGGGTCAAGTGAGTGTCGATGCTCTGCCTTTCACAAGCCACTGGCAAATTGGCGCCGGTATCGGCGCACGTTATTACACATCGTTCGGGCCGATTCGCCTGGACGTGGCATTGCCAGTTAACCCCCAACCGGGTAGTGGCTCATTCGAGGTGTATGTCAGCCTCGGCCAGGCATTCTGATGCATCGTACACTGCGCTGGACATTATGGGGTTTGAGCGGCCTGCTGGCCTTAATAGCGGTGCTTGCGATAGGCTTGATAGTCGCTGCCAACAGCCCTTATGGTAGGCATGCCATCGAACGGGCAGCGACAAATTTCAGTGCCGGTCAAGTCACGCTTCGGGGACTTGACGGCGATTTCCCAAGAGAACTGACGATCAAACATCTTGCGCTAAAGGATAGTAACGGAATCTGGATAACGATTGATGGGCTGCTGCTGCATTGGCAGCCGATGCAATTGCTGGCCTTTGCAGTCGACGTTGAGCGCCTGCAAGCCCAACGCATTACGCTTATACGCTTACCGGTGGCTACTTCCGAACCGGAGACATCCGGAAAATGGTCAATACCTCTGGCCGTTACCTTGCGCACGTTAAAGATCGAACATCTTGATATGGCCCAGTCGATAGCGGGTCAGGCAAGCAGTTTTGAAGTTGAAGGGCAACTAAGCTTAAAGACGATACAGCGCGGGAATCTCGCCTTGCATTTGCAACGGTCGGACAGCCAAGACGCCTACCATATTCAAGCGAAGTTGACTGACCAAAACGTAAGTGCGCATCTTTCGCTGCACGAAGCTGCAAACGGCCTAGTGGCTAATCTTGCCGGTCTCCGTAACCAGGAATCGCTTAACCTCGATGCTTCGCTTGAAGGCCCGTTATCATCGGCAAGCAGCCATGTAGCATTGCAACTTGAGCCTTTACAGGCACAACTCGACGGTTCCGTCGACTTTATACAAAGCAGTGCAGACTTGAAATTATCGGCGCACGCGCCGGCGATGCAACTACAACAGGATTTAGCCTGGAAAACATTAGCCTTGACAATGCACCTGCAAGGAGCGTTAAACAAACTCAACGTTGACGGCAATCTTCATCTTGAAGGTCTCAACGTTGCCCATACAGCTGTCGGTAGTGCAAACGTCACCCTTAAGGGAATCAATGGACAGCTAGAGCTTAACGGTAGTTTGACGAATCTCAGGCTATCGCCATCAACGGACGATATTCTGCAGGTGAACCCTTTAGCATTTAAAGCCAAACTCGGTTTGGATCAGCTTGATACCCCTTTTTCCTTTGAACTGAATCACCCCCTACTGGCCGCAAACGGCCAGGGCACTGTTCAGAATAGCCATTCACAGCTAGACATGGTCTTGAACTTGCCCAATCTGCAACCGCTGGCCGCCTTGGGTGGTCTGCAAATGGCTGGCAACGGTAAATTAACACTACAATTCACCGATCAGGATACCAATCATCACCTAAAAACAGCGGGTAAATTGAGTATCACAGGCAATGACACTTTGGCTAAATTGCTCGGTGAATCCGCCCAGTTTGATCTATCTCTGGATCAGCAAGGAAAAAACATCACCTTACCAGCATTGAACCTAAAGGCTAAAGCCTTGAATTTCTCGGCTGATGGCAGCCTGCTTTCAGACAAGGCCAAAATCAATTGGAAAACGCAACTCACGGACATGTCGGCCATCGACTCCACCCTGTTGGGACATCTCAGCGCAGAAGGCCATATGGCAGGAGAATTGCGTGACCTAGACTTATCGGCTGAACTCAAAGGGACGTTAACCCGTAAGGGCTACCCCGGCGGCCCGATCAATGCGAACCTTCAGTTACATCACCTGCCCAATGTTCCCAAAGGCCGGATGACGGTTGCTGGGGAATTACTAGGGGCGCCCATTAACCTGCAGGTAACAGCAAACCGCGCTGATAACAAAACTATACAGTTGGGCATTGAAAAGGCTCACTGGAAAAGCGCTCATGCCCAAGGTGGCTTGATGTTTACTCAGGAAAGCCCTTTTCCGACCGGCAGACTCGAATTGGGCATAAGCCATCTGGCGGATTTTCAACCCCTATTAAATCAACCGCTGACCGGCAGTGTTAGCGGCGTGCTGGCATCCTCCCTGCAGGGCGATCAACCGCAAACAACCCTACGGCTTGATGCCAAAGACTCCGGTTTGGAGGGATTTGGTACGGTCAAACACTCAACCTTGGAATTATCGGTCAACACCCCAAACGGCTCGCCCAGATTAAATGGTTTAGTGTCATTGATTGGTATCAACGCCGGAGCATTGCAGGGTTCTGCGCAACTCAAGCTGGATGGCCCCTTGGATGCCCTCAATTTGCAACTCTCCGCCAATTTGCCGAAGTTGTCCGACAGCGATGCACAATTGACAAGCGCCATGCTGCTCGATACCAAAACACGCTCTCTGAGAGTTAAAACCCTGCAAGCCAAATGGCATGAGCAAAGCCTACGCCTGCTATCGCCAACAACCATCGCTTTCAAGGACGGCCTGGCCATTGATCGCTTGAGGCTTGGGTTACTACAAGCCGAACTGGATATAGACGGACGCCTCAGCCCCGGACTTGCGCTGACTGCTGAATTGCATAACACATCAGCAAACCTGTTAAGCCTGTTTGCACCCGATCTGGCGATGAACGGCACGCTTAATGCTGATGCCCAATTGCACGGCAGCTTAGCCTTACCTACCGGCCAAGTGCGTGTTAACGGAGAAAAGCTACAAATGCAAACCGGCCCCGCACGGGCGCTGCCACCAGCCCAATTTAACGCTAACGCTATTTTGCATGGCGAACTTGCCGATCTTAATCTCAAATTTACGGCCGGAAACGATATCAATCTCAATGTTGACGGTTCGCTGCCCTTGACCCATGCGGGATTATTCAATTTGCATAGCGAGGCCGCATTGAATTTAAAACGGCTAGATCCACTGTTAAGCGCCGATGGGCGACAGTTACGCGGTCAATTATCAATGAAGGCCCAAGTGGCCGGTTCCTGGCCTTCGCCTATCCTAAGCGGAACAGCCCATGTTAATGACGGCGAATGGCAAGACTTTGTGTCAGGCATCGCTGTTAACCAGCTTACCGTAGCGGTGAACCTCGAGAATGGCATACTTCGCATTGTCCAGTTCAGTGGCCACGCCGGTCCTGGAACCATTAACGGCAGTGGTTCCATCGGACTGTTATCGACAGGTATGCCCATTAAGTTGACGTTCACCGCACGCAATGCCCGGCCATTAGCCAGCGACAAACTGACCGTCAATCTCGATGCCGATTTGGTGCTCAGCGGCCTCGCAGCAACTCAAATGACGGCCACCGGGCGCATCCGTATTAATCGCGCTGATATCCGCATCCCCGAGCGAATGCCTGCCAGTATTGCCGTGCTGAAGCTAAGTAATGCCGTTACATTACATCCCCAAGTACCATCGGTAAATAGCGACATTGGACTGGATGTGACCCTAGATGCCCCCCGAAAAATATTCATCCGAGGACGTAGGCTAGATGCCGAATTGGGAGGAAAAATTCATATTTCAGGTAATATTGCTAAGCCCATACCTGATGGGGAATTTAAACTTAAACGGGGGCAATTCTCGATAGCCGGTCAAACGCTGGATTTCGATCAGGGTTTGGTCGGTTTTGAGAGTAACCAGCTGACCAATCCTTCGCTGAATTTTGTCGCCAATTCCACCCGCAACAATATTACCGCCACCCTGACTGTTGCAGGCAGTGCCCAACAACCGACCTTTACGCTCAGCAGCACACCCAGTTTGCCGCAGGATGAGATCATGGCAAATTTATTGTTTGGGAAAGGCACAGCCAGTTTAAGCCCGCTAGAACTGGTGCAAATTGCCACCACGTTGGCATCTCTGACCGGACTTACCTCTGGTATCGGCGATCCACTGGATGATGTTCGCAAGAAATTAAGTCTTGACCGATTATCAGTTGGTGGCGCTAATCCAAGTTTGGAAGCGGGACGCTATATTGCACCGGGCGTCTATTTAGGTGCCTCTCAGGGCATTTCAGGCGGCACACCGCAGGCAACCATTCAGATCGATATCACCAAAGGCCTTAAATTACAGGGCGGAATCGGCTCTGGCACCGCTTCTTCCCCCTCGGGAAACGCCGCAGCAACCAGCAATAGCATCGGCGCGATTTATCAGTTTGAATATTAGCCATCTTCCCTATATACAGAAAAAAAGCGCAAGCTAACAAAGACGGCCTCCCTATTTTATAGCAGCGAATCTTTTTGGCATTTGGCTCATTGGGAGCAACCGCTCAACGAAAACTATTGGCCGCCCGTACCCGACCCAGCCGACAAATATTAAAAAATTTCCAAAGGGGCATTCAATATGGATGAACTAATCGTGAACGATCTATTAACTGCATCTATTTGTCAAGAGGGTTGCCGTCTGTTGGCTTGTCGGCTCCAGCAGTTGTTTATGTGCCAGCCCAGTGTCCACGCAGCTAAATATAGTCGCAGTCCTTGCGCAGATCGTTTTCGGATTAACACGGGCATAAAGGCGCTCTTTCGCTGTATTTGATCAATTTCACAAGCCAGGCGCATTTTGTAAATCGTTGGCGCTCGCTCGAAATGGTT
>PMDM01000068.1:0-237 GCA_003155565.1 Methylococcaceae bacterium
CTATCTTGAGCTTCTTCTGTATCTCCTTTGGATACAGGGATGGTTTGTATAGGGTTTGCATGGGTTTCTTCCTCCAATTTAGCTGTTTCATCTTTAGTGGCTTGAGCGCCATCGCCATCATCACCAACCAAAAAATCAAACAAATCGTTTTGATAAATATTTACGGGTTTTCTCATAGCTGTCTCAATTGTCTTTATTACCAAAGACTACCAAATCAACATCACTATCAAGCGCGTC
>PMDM01000068.1:263-880 GCA_003155565.1 Methylococcaceae bacterium
TCCTGGTGGATAAATTAACTGTTTCGACCTTTGCTATAGTCGGGCTTTCCCTTAAAATCAGGATACGTCTGTTTACATTCTGGGTAATTGCTACAGCCCCACCAATAGGAGCCTTTTTTCTTTGTGCTGGAGCGACGTGAAAGACCAGCGCTACAAGTCATACATTTATGAAGAGTGGAAACAGGAATTGATTCCTTTCCCCCTGCAATCGAGACCGATCCGCTATTCGCTTTCGTCACCTGGTCTCTAATAAATTGTTCCTGTTTGGCAATGAAAGCATCAAAATCAGATGCGCCCTGCTCTATGCCTTTTAACATGCGCTCATAGAGTGCGGTCAACACAGGGCTTTTGACAATATCAGGCAAAGCATCAACCAGGTTTCTCCCAAGAGTGGTGCTAATAATCTGCTTACCTTTTGGTTCCAGGAAATTGCGACGTTTTAACTCTGTAATAATTGATGCGCGGGTTGCTGACGTACCAATCCCGTCTCCCTCACGTAACATTTTTTTATGCTCCGGCTCATTTACAAACTTATAGATGTTCTCCATGGCACGCTGCAAGGTACCCTCTGTGAAACGTGAGGGGGGTTTTGTCTTGGAATCGTTACGTTGTGCATT
>PMDM01000068.1:919-6413 GCA_003155565.1 Methylococcaceae bacterium
CTATTCATGAATAGGGTAAAACTGTGCTAAATAGGCACGGACAATCAGGTTATAGATAGCCTTCTCTTTGTCGGTTAAACCCGCCAAACTGCCTTGATGCATGGTGGGTATAATGCCGTGGTGCGCGGTGATTTTTGAATCGTCCCAGGTCTTGGACTTTAGGCTGGGATTTGCACCCTCAATCAACTCCGCAAGCCCTGGATTAACATGCTTTACTGCGGCCAATACACGTACTGCATCGGCATGTTGTGACTCGGGGAGATAATTACAGTCAGTTCGCGGGTAGCTAGTCAATTTGTGTGTTTCATAGAGCGACTGGCAAACATCAAGAACATCGGCAGCGGTATAACCAAACAGATTAGACGCAACAAGCGTTATGTCCGACAATGAATAAGCTCTAGGGTGCGCCTTCTTCTTGGCCTCCTGCTTGTACTCAGTAATGCGGCCTTGTTTCCCGTTTAGTTTTTGAACAAGTTCGTCTGCAACAGCCTTGTCAATCAAGCGGCCTTCACTATCTAGGCCAGCCTGGTCGTCCTGTGCCATCCATCGAGCAACAAAAGCGCCATTCGTGTGTTGAAAGTGTGTTTGCAGGGTATGAAAAGGCACCGGCTTAAAAGCCTCTATTTCACGATCCCTGGCAACAACAATGGCTAGCGTCGGTGTCTGTACTCGGCCAACGGTTAGAAGCGCACGAGAGCCGCCGCGTTGTGCGCGTAAAGTATATGCCCGGCTTAAGTTCATACCGATCAACCAATCAGCACGGCCACGCGCTTGGGCGGCCGCACCGAAACCATGATAAGCTGCATTATCTTTCAACACCGATAAGCCGCGCTGAACCGAAACAGAATCTTGGGCAGATACCCAAAACCGGCGCACTGGCTTACTGTTCTTAAAAAAGATCAATACCTGGTCTACCAGTAGCTGACCTTCACGGTCGGGATCGCCTGCATTAACCACTTCACTAGCCGATTTAAGCAAGCGCCCTATAACATCAAGTTGCTGTTTAGCGTCGGCCTTTGGATGAACAATCCAGAGTGAGGGTATGATCGGTAAATCCTCTACACGCCATAGCTTCTTGCCAGTTGTCGGGCTACATGGAACATCATCGGCGGTATACTCATCCGGCTCTGCCTGTTCAAGCATGTGTCCGAAGCACCACGTAATAGTGTCCTGGCCGCATTCTATGTAGCCATTAGACTTGGCAGTAACCCCAAGCTCACCAGCAATCGCCTTTGCAACTGATGGTTTTTCCGCAATGAATAATCGCATTTGTACTTCCTACCAAGTGATGACCGGTGATATGACGGTCTTTATTTGAGAACGGCTGATTGGACCAAAGTAACGGCTATCGAACGATGCCCCAGTGACATCCGACATAAGCAGAACGTCGGAATCTTCCAAAATAAAATGACTAACGCGATAACGCGTAAGTGGCCGTCCCGCCTTGTCTGCCTTTAAAGGTATGCTTAATGGCACTAGCAAATCATTCACTCGGATACCATCATCGGTAATAGAAACCGCATCGCCTTTAGCCGCAAATACGCGCTTCATCATATAGCCATAGCCGCCTGGACAAAAACCAGCGCCGATGTAGCCTCTTTCCTTGGCTACCGTAAACACATTGGCTTGCGGTGGGCAGAACAGCACGTAAGCGCCCTTTGCTACAGGCTGCTCACTCGTCCAGTACAAACCAACGGGAATACTCTTAGTAGTGTTAATGCGGGCGCCTGCTGCAAAGCACGCCACCCCGAATGCCAAAATAGCGGTGCCAACAATCGCAACACCAACCGTTAGACGTTTATAAAGAAGGCTCATAGTGTGATGCCCTGCCCTGCCGCCTGACACTGTACCCCGCGCAACTTGTCGCTTTTCTCTGGTGGAGGAACAGCAGCGCGGGCTGTAAATATTGCATCTTGAAAATAGAGCGGCTGCTTGCCGTAAATGGCTGGGTATCCAGAGACATAAACAACCATATCTCCAGCCTCTTTGATTAATCCATCCGCGTCCTTCTTCGGGCCTGGCATTCGCAAACACTCATCCGGGGTAAGTAGCGGTCTTGATACTTCCTGGATGGTGCGTGACACTTGCCCCAGCAAGACACTACTACGCCGTCCGCTTGTGGTGATCTGCTCTTTTACCACAGTGGTCGTTCCGGTCAATTTTGAAAGGTGTTCGGCTGTCTCTATTCGGTTTGGAGGAAAGGCATTCTGCACATGGCAGTTTGAGGTAATTGTTTCGTCGTGCCCGTAGCCAGTTTCACGGCTTTTGAGCTGATTAATGTCTTGGCAAATGAGATAAAATTTGATGCCATACCCGGCAACGAAAGCCAATGACTCTTGCAGGATTTCAAGCTTTCCAAGGCTAGGAAACTCGTCAAGCATACCCAGCAAACGATGCTTGTAGGTTTTTTTTGACCGCACGTAAGGAAGCGCGGCCTGAGAGAATCCAGCCTTCACAAAAATGCGTCGCCACCAAGACATATCATCCATTACACGCTCAAAATCCATCTTGTCAGCCAACAACCTGACGACCATATTCAGCATAATGCGCACCAGTGGGCGCAACCGTGCCTTATCGTTTGGCTGCGTGACAATATATAGGCTTACCGGATCATCGTGATTCATCAAGTCCTTAATACGGAAATCTGACCTACTGACATTCCTGCCAACAATAGGATCACGGTAAAGGGATAAATAAGACTTAGCCGTAGACAGAACCGAACCTGCTTCTTCATCGGGACGATCCAGCATATCCCTGGCGGCAGAACCAACCACAGGATGATTCTGGCCATTAACATGGCCATAGGTACACATCTCCATCCAAAGTTCAGCTACGCTACTGTTTGGGTCGGATAGCATGGCATCCACCGACGGTAAACTGGCCGGTGTGCCTTCATTCCTGGCTTTATAAAGTGCATGAAGAAACACCCCCACTAACAGTGCCTGGGCGGTTTTTTGCCAGTGGCTTTCAAGACCCTTGCCGTCTGGATCAACCACCAGGGTAGCCAGATTTTGTACATCGCCTACTTCGTTATCAGTGCCAATACGAAGCTCATCAAAAGGGTTCCAACAAACGCCGCCGTTAGTAGTAGCCGGTTCAAAGCGCAGCACTTTGTTTTTTGCGTACTTTTGACGCCAGCCCGACGTCATCGCCCAAAGCTCGCCCTTCAAATCGGTAATGACGGCACTTTCCGGCCATGAAAGCAGTGTTGGGACAATCAATCCGACACCCTTACCTGAACGGGTGGGTGCGTAGCATAAAACATGCTCAGGGCCATTATGCTTTAAATAGTGCTGTTGCCCGTTTTTGTCCAACCAAGCACCCACATAAACCCCTGCGCCGGCAGCCGGAACATTGCCTTTAATGGATTGCCATAAGCTAAGCGAATCGGGGATCAAACCAGCCGCGCGAATATCCTCACTATTTGCCCAACGGGCCGAGCCATGCAGGTACTCATTAGCCTTGGAAGAATTCGCCAATACCATCCTGGCAATAACCAAGATAAGCAGCCCAATACCAGCCACAGTAACGCCAAGACTCCCCGCACGCATAAAAACATCCGGGTAATATCTATACCAACTGTAAGCCCACTTAATAATCCCCCATGAAGGATATATGTGATTGATTTGCCAGCCTAGTGCTTGATGGTACTTGAGATCGTGAGCAAATAACTGTGTGGCGGCTTGCAGTCCACTGATCATAAACAGCAAGGCCAACAGTGGGATTACCCAACTAGACCCAATCTTTTTAGTCCGCACTTGCGGGCCAACCGCATTATTAAACCTATCACTCATCTGCTTCTTCCTTTCGTTTTGATGGAGCCATTTATTGTTACGGTTATTGTGTCGCCAACGGCAATACGTTTGAGCCGCCGCGCAGTCGCTTCATCTATAGGCAAAACCATTACGTCATCGCCGTTCTTTAAAAGCGCCAGGAACTGCTTATCCACTTGGCGAGTACCAGCAAATACAGAAACCCCGTCATTAATATAATTATAATGTGTGTGTTTCGGTATATCGTATAATATTAACCTTTTATTCTCTCGTTCAGCAATGTATTTTTCGGCTGCGGCCTGCCCCGCTGTCACGATTCCTGACCCAAAAACATCCCGTCGCAAGCTGTTATCTGATTGGGTTCCTTGCTGCCCCAAGTGACCAGGAACATGACCCGGCAATAACACTTCACTTCGGCTGGCGATGCGAACCACACCGAGTTCGGACAATCCTCGCAAACGGTTTTGGCTTTCGGGCGGCGGTTTTCTTCCAACTCGGCCAATGTCGGGCTTGCCAGTGAATCGTTCTGGTAAGATTGACCGTGATCCTCCGATGCTTTCGATGACTCGGGTAGAGGTGAATCGAGAGCTGCCATTGCCGCCTCTATTAATTCGTCCTCTGTTAACGTTTTCTCGTCTTTGCTCATTGTCATGCTCCTTGGTAGTGATGGAATACAAAATTTCCTGACGCCGACGCTCTAAAGCTGTATCGTCAAAAGTGATAGGTAATTTGGCGGCGGCTGCCGCCTGTGCGATCTGCTCTTTAAAGTCGGCGGTCCCATTGACTTTGATCTGCTGTCCGTATCGTTCCACAGCCATAATCAAAACGGTCTGTAAACCTGATTGTGTAACGCCCCGGCCTACTTTCAATTTTTCGCCATCGTCACGGACTATCGTGCGTCCTACACGGTAGATAATAGTGCCCTTTTTAGTGATACTGTCTTGCTCGGCTTGAATTCGTTGCTTACTCTGCCAACCATTACCGCTTACTGTGTCGCCTTTAAGCCCTAGTGCCACCAGTCGAGCGCGTAACGCACTTAACGCCTCCTGATCGCCCTCCGTGGCCTTTTCTTTCAACCAATCAGCCCACGCCCTTCTTTTGTATTTGTTGTATATCTTCTGGCGTTCCTTGCTGTATTGCTGATTGACTTTACTGATTTCGCCTTTCAATGTTTTGCTGGTCTCAGCGTACAAGATTTTTTTTGCAATCCTTTGTCCCTTAATAAGCTTGATTGCAGTCCGCTTTAGCCGCCCACTACGCTTAGCCTCTTCAATGAGCCGATTCTTTAGTTTGATAGCCCTGCTTAATTCTTCAGCGCGTGATAGGGTAATTGTCGAGAGTTCGTTTTTGTATCTGGCATACAGTTCTACCGTATTAGCCCTTGAACGCATCGGCTTCTGTTCGTATTTCTTAGCCGGATGGTCATTTTTCATCTTCTCAGGAGAATGCTCAAAAACACCGAAACGGGACTCTAGTTTGTTTTTTGAGTAATCACGACCTATAGAACTTGCTTTGACAGTGGTTCCGTCCATTGCCGTAATAACAAGACCGTTACCGCGCTCGTGCAAACTAAGCCCGTTAATTTGCATTACCTGATGCAGTTCTGCCCAAGACTGCGCCCCCTGGATTTGGTCGTAGCACTCGCGTTTAATCCAACCCAGCAAACTTTCAATTCCTGCATGGTGTTCCATGTCGGTGGCATGGTTTTCTGATCGGGTGTT
>PMDM01000186.1 GCA_003155565.1 Methylococcaceae bacterium
TGCTACAAGATCATTAAATGGCACTGGACTACAGCCAGGAAGTAACGGGCCGAAACCTTCACGGAAAATTTCTTCCCCGTTTAGCGACAAGGCTCCCATCGTCAAGCCGTGATAACCGTGTTCACAGAAAACAATTTTTTCCCGTTTAGTGGTAAAGCGGGCGAATTTGATAGCGGCTTCCACGGCTTCTGTACCGGAGTTACAGAAGAACATTTTGTCAATATTCTCAGGCGTGGTAAGCAACAACTCTCGTGCCAGCAAACCGCTAAGCACCGAAACGTCCAACTGCACGAGATTAGGCAAATCCAGCGTTAAGGTTTCTTTCAAAGCGTTGACGATGGTTGGATGATTCCGCCCCATTGCAAAAACTCCAAAACCACTGAGTAAATCGAGATACTCACTACCATCCTGGTCATAAAGATATTGTCCGACCGCACTTTTATAATGGCGGTCATAACCTATGGTCTTCAAAACCCTGACCATTTGGTTATTCAAATGGTGTTCGTACAGGTCGAACTTGTCTGGGTTATATTTCGTAAAAAGTTCGGCGATGCTGAAAGCCATTCGTTACCTCAAAAATATTTAATGCGCAAAAATGTGTTAAACCCGTTTTCCGCTAAAGGCTGGCAAAACGATTAATGAACAAATCACAGTAAAAAACAAGCCGATAGACAGTAATAATCCCATGCTCGCCATGCCTTGATGCGAAGTGAACGAAAGACTCGAAAAACTGCATAAAGTGGTTATCGAGCTGAAAATAATACCTCGCGTAGTGCTGCTTTGCAGCAGGTTTTCATTTTCGTTCAAGTTGAAATGCAACCGGTGCATAATTAGGATACTGCTATCGATCCCCATACCTAGCAGCAAAGGCAGGGCAATAATATTGGCGAAATTGAACGGGTTATTCAGTAGGACGTTAGTAGCCCCGGTGAGTAATGCGGCAAGCATAAGGGGCAGAATAACCAGTGCGGTCTGTTTGACGCTTTTGTAAATGACCAGCAATACCAGGACAATAGCAATGAAAGCGCCACCAAAAGCCTGAATAAAGGCTTTGACGACGGCATCGCCACTGGCCTGATTGGCAACTGGCAAGCCGGACACCTTGTTATCGACTTTTTGCGCATCCACTACAAATTCTTTCAGGTTTTCCGGGTCGTTCAGGTCTTTTTTTGGAGTAATTAATATTTTATAAAGACCCGTTGCGCTTAACCAATGGGAACGAATGTAGTCAGGTATATCGTCGATGCCAAAATCGGTTGCAGTCAGGCTGGTTTTCAGGCGGTCAAGCGTGTACGGCAATAATCCCAACATGTTGTTTTCCAGTTGACTATAGTTTGCCGCTGGGTTGGCAGAGCTGTCGGCCTGTTTTATGAAGGCTTCTATGCGTTGTTGCAGTTGCTGTAAAGTAGCCAGTGGCGCATTCGGCGAGTTTTCGGCAATGGCTTTTTTTAGTTCATCGTTGAATTTGACTAATGCCCCTCTCTGATTGCTATTCTCCGGCAAGGTTTTGCCAAAATTTTCCAATTGATTACCCAGAATCAAGCTCATGTCTTCAATGGTTGCCAATTTTTCATCCTGGTTTTTGGCAACAAAACTGTCTAGCGTGATAGTATCGTGTACCGTTGGCAATCCCTGCATTTTAGCGGCAATTTTATTAGCATCATCAAGATTATTCGCTAACGTTATCAGCGCAAACGGTGAATCATTCTTGGATTTCAGCAGCTCTTTAAAGGAGGACACCGATTCGCTGTTGGGATCGCGCAGATTAACCGGATTGGAATCAAACGACAGTTTAGTCAACACCACGCAAGCGCCAATCCCCAATAGGACAGAGGCAATACGAATGGCGGTTGAATAATGAAATGGAAAGGTCACGATAAATTTAGGCGCAAAAACGGAATGTATCGGTTTTGGATTATTGACTGGTAAAACGCAGAACAAGGCAGGTAATACCGTTACTGAGATAATCAGTCCTATAAATATGCCACCACCGGAAATAATGCCTAATTCCGATACACCTGCATAATCAGTGGGGATAAACCCAAAAAAACCCAGTGCTGTGGTCAACGCGCATAAAAACAACGAGGAACCAACACCCTTCATGCTGTGATGAATGGCTAAGTCATTCGTGTAACCACGTACTTTACGTTCGCGGTAGTAAAGACAAATATGTACGGCGTAATCGACTCCCAAGCCTATGTACAGGGTAGCAAAGGCGATTGAAATGACATTCAAATGACCGACGGTGATGGCAGCAAATCCGGCGGTCATTATTAAGCCCATGACCAGCACGATGTAGGTGATACTCAATAATTTCAGTGACCGCAAGCCTATCCACTGCACAACAAACACCAACACTAAAGAGAGTATGCCAGCCAGTTGGGCACCTGTCATAACACTTTCCAGCTCATCGTGTTCCAGGGCGGTTTCGCCCGTAATGCGGATTTTAACGGACGGATTTTCGGTCATGATGGCATGTGCCGCTTCACGGGCTGAGGTTTGTGCGACATCCGCAGGCAGCATCTCACTAAAATTCAACTTGGGCTTGGCAATAACCAAGGTACGATTGGCATCGGTATTAAGCTTATCTTCCGCCAATAAGCTTTGCCAGGATAAGCGCTGTGGTTTGCCACTGAGTTGATGGTTGATGTTGTTGTCAATCGCAACCAGCAAAGGATTTAATTCCATCGGCAGGTTTTCATCGCGCTTGTTCAAGGCCAGGCTGATGATTTCAAACAGCCCGTCAAGATGATAGTTTTGCGCAAGATGACCAATAAACGGTTGGGCATCAGTTAGTTTTTTAGCCAGCGCATCAAGATCCGCTTGTTCTAAATAGAGCAAGGCTTGTTGCCTGAAAAAAGCATTATCGGTCGGGATTGTGACGTTGTCGAAGCGATCTGTTTGTGCACTTAACAGGTTTTGCAGCTTATTGGCAGCCAGCGTGGTTTCTTCAGGGGTTTGCGCTTCCACGATGAGAATTAAGGTTGCTGCATCTTGCGGGAAAGCCTTGTCAATCCGCCTTTGGTTTTGCTGGAACGGCAAGTCGGGGGAGAGCATCTCAGCGGTATTGGTGTTAATGCCGAGATGGTTATAGACATGGTAAGAAACGCCCCCGCACAACAAAAAGGACAACACTAGCAACGTCCACGGAAAACGTATGATCTGCCGCTCGCACCAGTGCAGAAATGTGTCGATAAAAGATGTGTGCTGCTTGGGCATACGTATTTATTGTTGAATTGTGTAAGTGAATGCGTTTTTGGGAAGCGTTGTCACGAGATTAAGCTGTTTGGCAACACGTTTTAAGGTTTTTTTAGCGGCATGAAAGTGCAAACCTAACTTTATCAACCCAGGCAATTCGGCTGGATGCAGCAACAGAAACAACAGCAACTTACCCAAAATAACTTCACCTCGCTCGTTGAGGGCATGACTGACGGCTTTGGGTAAATCCATGTTGAGGGGATCGGCTATTGCCCGTATGGACAGGAACGGCAAGTCGTGGCTTTGCGCCACCTTGGCAATGGCGGCGCTCTCCATATCCAGCGCTATTGCGCCCGTTGCACTGCCGATCTGTGCCTTATCATGGCTGGATGCAACAATGCGCCTACTTTCCGCCAGCTTTCCTGTATAGGTACGCAAAAGTGTGTATTTTGCAAGGCAAGTTTTTGCATGAATCAACCAATCCTCGTTGTTTAGGCCAAACTCAATATTATCTGAATCGACACAACTATTGGCTAAAACTAAATCCCCAGACTTGAATGATACGTCTAAACCCGCCGCACAACCCCAGCTAATAAGCTGATTTGCACCTTGTTTTACCAATAATTCGGACGCAATGCGGGCATTCTCATGACCTGCACCCGAGTAAACCACCCATATTTTTTCGGCAAGATGCCCAATGCACCCTTTCTCAAGTCGCTTTGATGTCAGGGTGCTAAGTTCTTCAGGTAAGGCAACAACAATTCCTGTAATCACCGCTTAAGTTCGTTGCGGTACCGGGCGAGCGCCCAAAGCGGGAAAAACTTGTCGTAACCGTGGTATTTAAGATAGAAGACCCTAGGGAAACCGGGGGCGGTAAAGCACGCATCATTCCAAACGCCGTCGGCTTGTTGGGTACGTAAGATGAAATCAATGCCCGCTTTGACTTCTGGGCTGTGGACTTCACCCGCAGCAATCAAGCCCAAGACTGCCCAGGCCGTTTGGAAAGCGGTGCTAAAATGGTACTTGCCGCTGTAACTGGTATCGTGATAACTGTAATTATCTTCGCCCCAACCACCATCTTCACGCTGTACACTCTTCAAATATTTTACGGCATTAAGGTACATCGGATCGGTTTTAGGTACGTTGGTTTGTTCCAGGCCAAGCAAAACAGACCATGTTCCGTAGACATAGTTGGTCCCCCAACGGCCAAACCAGGAACCATCTGCTTCTTGATCGGAACGCAAATAGTTGATGCTGCGTTCCAGGGCAGACAGATATAGCCCCTGCTCTTTTCCGGCTCTCGCCATCAACATTGCACAACGGGCACTGACATCCGCTGTGGGCGGATCGAGCAATGCGCCGTGATCGGCAAAGGGGATTTCATTCAAATAATAACAGGTGTTATCGACATCAAATGCGCCGTATCCGCCATTTTTGGACTGCATACCCTCTATCCAGCGCGTTGCCCGGTGGATAGATTCATCAAGGTTTGGCAAGTTTGAGTCTGCCATGGCAAAAGCCACGACAGCGGTATCGTCTACATCAGGATAATGCGGATTGGCATATTGGAATGCCCAACCGCCACCTGCCAAATCCGGCTTTGAAACACGCCAATCGCCCGGTTCATCGGATAACTGTACGCTTTTCAACCAATCGTATGCTCTGGATAGACTTTTAGCATTACCTGATTTGTCGGATTCTTGTAAGGCCAGTGCTGCGAGTGCGGTATCCCAAACAGGGGAAACGCACGGTTGGCAAAAAGCTTCATTTTCACTGATGACCAGCAACTTATCAATCGCCTTACGTGCGGTTACAACATACTCATGATCTTTTGGGAAGCCCAACAACAACAAAGATTCATAAGAATTGACCATCGCAGGAAAAATACAGCCTAAGCCATCTTCGCCATTCAAGCGTTCGATAATCCAGTCTTTGGCCTTTTTTATGGCGCGGTCATGTACTTTCAGTGGGATAAATGGCTCGGCTAATCGGCCAAATTTATCCAGTCCCAGAAAAATTTTATTTAGAAAAGTCCTTTCAGGGAAATAGTGTTTTTCTTCATCAGGATGAATAACAAAAAGCTCCAAAATACTTATATTATTGGGATTTTTTGCAGTTGCCTTTAACGTACACAGAATAAACAGCGGCACCATAACCGTCCTGGACCAATAAGATACTTTATCCAGATGGAACGGACACCACATAGGAAGTAGCATAATTTCTACAGGGATATACGGAACCCCGCGCCAGGGCAGTTGCTCGAATATCGCCAACGCAATACGCGTAAAAACATTGGCTTTCGCTGCACCGCCATTGCTGAGGATGTAATTTCTTAAGCGTGTCATGTGCGCTGCGTCCGAGGCGTCGCCTGCAAGTTTTAGGGCATAATAAACCTTGATACTGCAACTGATGTCGCCTGGACCGCCGGTAAATAGCGGGTAACTGCCGTTATCAGACTGACGGGATCTTAAATAGTTGGCTATTTTGGCTTGTAACGGCTCATCAATCTCACCCAGATAGTGCATCATCAGGATATATTCTGACGGAATCGTGCAGTCTGCCTCCAATTCGAACACCCAGTAGCCGTCTTTGTCCTGCAGGCTTAATAATTTATCCTGCGCTCTGCTAATGGCTTTATTGAGGTTGTA
>PMDM01000319.1 GCA_003155565.1 Methylococcaceae bacterium
CTCTGTGTATTGCGGATACGGCTCTACCTAGCACTTTGCCGGCACCGAAACCGGATTCACGTCGCCAGTAAGGGTTGAGGTATTCAAGCCCTAACACGTAATCGGTCAAAAATGGCCCTAACAATAGTTTTACTTTGGCGGGGAAGGGGACTCGCGGTGTTAAGCCCACACCATTGGCAATTACAGAGCGTACACCGGTAGTGGCTTTGCCAAATAAGCTCATCACGAACGACAAAGCCCCAAAGCAATGGCTGATAACGTGAATACGTGCGTCCGGCCCGACGGCTTTGCGGACGGTATCAATAGCTGCTGGGTGGTCGTACAACGCCAAATCATCAACGTTGTAATTATTACGTTGGAGATTGTAATAATACCGGCTGCTGATGCGTCCATCCATTGTCCACACATCAGAGAAACCGTGATCCAGCAGATAACTGACCAAATTGTAGTTTTCCGGCATGATAAACATATCACTGGCTGCCGTTAATCCAGGTATCAATACCACGACATCCTTGCATGTCGCTCGTTTAAAGCGTAATAAACTAAGACCCAGGCGGTCAGGTGTCGTAAACGGATGGGTTGTTATTTCCGCCTCTTTAACACCTTCTGTAGTAAACAAGGGAATTTCCCGTTCGAAGGTTCCCATACGCGATGTTAGCTTAGGTTTATACACATCCCAGAGTGATCCCAGGAAGAACTTGCCAAATTTCTCGTAGGCTTGTATGCGGCCTTGCAACGTCGTAGCATTGGTGCGAAAGGTCGTTAGCTGGACTGCAAGGTCTGGCGCTTCAATATGCAAAATTCCGGTGGCAAAGGTTTTCGTTTTGGGTTCTTTTGCTTCTTCAACAGTGCCTTGAAACAGGTTAGTAAATAAGGTGGTGGTATCACTCCATATATCCAGACCAGGATTGTCCTGAATTTGTTTAACGCCGCTTAAGGTAAATTTTTTGTCCAACGAAGTAGTAAAAAACAGGCGATACTTCATTTGACGATGGTTTTTGTCGGCAGTATCGACAAATAAATTAAAAATGCCTTTATCAATTTCGCAGCGTCCACCGATGAGATCACCTTCTAAGTAGCCTATGGCTTCACATTGATGATCATCCGACGACAGGAAAGTATCCAGATCCTCGGTGCGAATGGTGAGATGGAGCTTAAAATAATTTCCATCTTGTTTACCCTTTTCATAACCTTCGTCAAAGGCTTCTGCCTTTGGGCTGAGATAACCTTTCATTTCTTCCGTGAATTCAAACGAAGTCAATGGTGTTTGCGTATTCATAATGGCAACTCCTAAGCGATTGGTTTGGTTACTTGATTCCTAAACTGGCATCCGGTTTGATGCCAGTAATGCCTTCAGCAATCCATTCTGCGGTGGCGGTAATGGTGGCGATGGGATTAGCGCCGACTGCGCTGGGCAGCATCGAACCGTCAGCGACATATAAGCCCTGGTAGCCAAACACTTCACCGCGATTTTTTTTATCGGCACTGACTACGCCTTGTTCTGGGCTATCTGCGAGAATGCAACCACCTAATGCGTGTACGGTGACGTTATGGCGAATCGGCGTGTCCCAGGTGGGTAAGGGGATAAACCATTTGGCTTTGACAAACTCCTTAAAGCGATTACCCGCATCTAAAATTTCCTGATAAACAGCCATACTGGTTTCCTGTGGCCAATCCAGGTCGATACGGCCTTGTTTGTTGAGAGTTAAAGTGCCGTCACCATTATCTAAGCCCATACATAACAACACACTGCTTTTATAAGATAAATCACCTTTCAACACTTCGTGGAATAAAAATCCCAGCGATCCCGCCCAGATACCCGTTTTGCAACGACTTTTAAACCACTCCCAACCCGCTTTTAATAACCGGATGGCTTTACGTAGTAATCCGGCAGGAAATACCCCTTCAACATACCAAGCGAGGAATGCCGGATAACTGGCATCTTCAAAGACAAAGCCTTGATTACGTTTGAAATTATCGAATAAATTGTAATCAGTGTACTGGGTAATTACTGGGCCATAATTGGGGTTGGCGGGTTTTTCACCATTGGGGACAAAAGACAAAAAATCGCCGTTACCAGAAAACCAGCGCCCCAATTGGGCGCTTAGTTTCGGCAACGTGCGATACACGTCACGGCAACGCAGCAGAAGCTCGTTCGTACCAAAAGTTCCAGCCGAAACAATGACACGCTGTGTTTTATAGCTCTGAATTTGTTGTGTCGCTAAATTCTGGAACTCAATGCGGTAGCCATGTGCGCCGTCAGCAGTGGCGTCGTCCTCACCTTTAGCATTGAGCGGAATGATTTGATTAGCCAAACATTCGGTAAGTATTTTTCCACCGTGATGTTTTTCGCCGGCATGGAGATAATTGAGATCTAAGGTGTTTTTGGAATGCGTGTTGCAACCAACGTCGCATTCACCGCAGTAAGTGCAGGAAGTTTGCTGTGCGCCGTAACGGTTTTGCTCCTGAAAGCCAATATCTAAGGGCTTATCAGCGCCCTGATAACTGTATTTGTTACCGAAGAACACGCAAATATCGGCGAGTGTGCTGGTTCGGTTCTCGTGTTTGGCGAAGGCCTGAAACAATTCGGTGCGGATAATACGTCGGCGCGGTTCTTGTTCCCAAGAAGGAACTGGCCTTGCGCCTAATACTTGACGGGCTATTTTATAATAGGGTTGCAGCGCCTTCTTATTGAGCTTGGTGGGCCAGCCTTGCTGGAACAGTTCTTCTGGAGGTTCTAAAAATACATTCGCGTAGATCAGTGAGCCACCGCCCAATCCGGCGCAAAATAGCGCGTCCATTTTCTTGAACAATCGCACATCAAACATGCCGCGCATTGATTTTTTACGGATATGCCGGGGACGACCGACATCATCGCCTTCAACACTCCAAAAGTTTTCAGCTATTTCTTGGGGAGTACGCGGAAATGAACCCATAGGATAACGTTTCCCGCGTTCCAGCAGTAAGACTTTATTGCCCCATTTTTGTGCTAAACGGCAAAAGTTGACCGATCCTCCAAAACCGCTGCCGATGACCACGGC
>PMDM01000408.1 GCA_003155565.1 Methylococcaceae bacterium
TAAGGGAATACCCAGGCTATTTGCCGCTTGTCGATGGCTGTAGCCTTTTTCATTGACTGACCTGGCGGCATCTTGTTTAAACTCAAGAGTATATTCAGGCCTTTTTTGTTTGCTTTTGGCACTCATTTTTCACCTCTTATGACATTGTAAATCTGCCTTAAGAAGTGTCCTGTATTACAGTTCACTTTGGACGAATTGAAATTGGCCGGTCTGCTGGATTAAGCTGGTGGGAAAACATTTCTTGGTTTGGCAAATGGTGTTAATTTTTTGCCAATGGCGTACCCTGCACTGAATAAGACCCAGGGGGTTTATCGGACAAGACTACGCCAGCCATCCATCGCCTTGTTTGGCGGCAAGGACCAGATCAACCATGATTTAATCGCAATCTATAAAAAACCCAAATTCGATGAAAAGTAATAAGTACATTTCGAACGATTTTTTGATTTAGATCAATTCGCCTCCGAGTAAACTGCCTGACAATAGCTACGCCCTGTGAGGGTTAGATCAAGTTCCTGGTATCAGTGACAACTGAGAATAGGAACACTACTTCAAAACATAAAAAGAGAAAATTATTATGAAAATCATTAGTAAATTGTTAATACTTATTATCGCTGTTGCTTCACTTACAGCCTGTATCGGAAGTGATGAAGGAAAAATGCAAGGCAATAAAGCATCGGATGCAATAACTAAATAACAGATCTAGCGATCTATTCGATCAAGGGGCTATCAGGCTGTTATCGTCGAGTTTGCTCGGGGTGAATGGAGACAGCATCTCCCAGGTATGTGGCTTGATAAGTCTCTGGTCAATAGCGAGCCTTAAATAAGGCTCAGTTGACGGTGCGCGGCACAGTAAATCCGAACCCCTACACAAATTAAGTGACGGATTTAATGAGTAAATGAAAAATGGTTCGGTAAGCAAGGTTCTACGATTGCTTTCAGCGCGTCCAGCTTATTGATTTGAACACCACGTTGTTTGACAGTGATGATGCCACTATTGCTTAGATCAGTCAGTTGTCGACTTACTGTTTCTATGGTCAAGCCTAAAAAATTGGCTATATCGTGGCGGCGCATGGAGAGGTTAAATTCTGTGCTCGAAAAGCCCAAGGCACTGTAGCGACGTGACAACATAAGCAAAAATGTCGCCATTTTTTCTCGTGCCGAACGATTTCCTAGGAGGACTATTTTGCTATGATCTGAAACAATTTCTTTGCCGATAATGCGCATGAATTGAGTCTGTAAACTGGGTATTTTGCCGCATAATTCGTTGAGGCGGGATAATGGCAGCTCGCAAACCGTGGCCGTTTCCAGCGCCACGACAGAACAGCGGAAACGGCCATTTTGTAAGGCCTCCAGACCCATCAATTCACCCGGCAAGTAAAAGCCAATCGTTTGTTCGGCGCCATCTCTGCCCAAAATAAAGCTACGAAACGAACCTGATTTGACTGTAAATACGCTTTGAGCCTGATCTTCTTGCCTATACAAATACTCATCCAATTTTATGGGGAGTTTACGTTTAACAATTGCTTCAAGCCGGGATGTCTCTTCTTGCGTTAGCCCATAAGGAAGGCAGAGCTCGGCGAGCCTGCAATGAAAGCAATCTACTTTGTGGAAAATTGATTCCATCGCATTGTTCCAAGGGGGTGTTTATATCAGGTTATCAAAATGTTGAATTTTTGATCGTTTGTTTTTATTCATTGAAATGCAAAAACGAAAGCTCAACTTACATGTAACACTGCTCTTTTTTGCGCTAAAAGAGAAACAATAATGGTGGGAATTGTACGCTGATTTTTAGATAAAAGTTTGAGAATCATATAAAAAAATGCGGGTTTAACCTTAATTTCTTATTGATGCAACGAATAAATCTACAAGTTTGATAAATATTGCCCGGTCGATCTGATTTATTGGGCTGATTTTTTTGTGCGAAACAAGTTTAGGCAGGCTTAACGAAAGCCTAGGGGGCGTTCTCAATTACTTTNNCAGACGTTTTTAACTAACCTTCCTTGAGCTAGTGTAATTTCATAAGTCGCATAGTCGGAGATTTTTGCTTTCTTTATTGGAATGGAATTAGCGCAGGGGTGCGCTTATGTCGTAATTCATCATCCTTATATCCTGGCGATGCATCCTATGAAACCTGATTCTGAATCACATCAATTTAATCTCCGCTTCAGCCAAAATCCGCCACTTGTGAACAAAAACCATAAGCCTTCAATAAAAACCAATCCTCGTCAAAAGCTAAAACCCTCCTCATCAAAACCGTTAAAATATCAAATAGATAACATTTCCCGGCAGCAGTGGATTTCCGATGCGGCATACTATAAGGCCGAAGTGAGAGGTTTTATCCCTGGGTATGATGCCGCCGATTGGCTAGAAGCCGAGCAAGACTATGTTGAAATGGTGGTGGGCTTGTTTTTATCGGTTTTCAGGGAAGATGCCTCTATGACTATAACAGGCTTACAGCAATTGGCAAAAGCCATTGGTGTCCCAAAACCGGAAAAAATTGATTCAAAGCTAGAATTAATTCGTTTGATCCAAGCGGCCAGTAATCACCGCCCTTGTTTTAGGACTAAGCCCGGTGAATTTTGTCACGAACAAGCCGGATGCCAATGGAAAGCCGAATGTCAAACGCTGGTGGCTGAGTGGTGGCGGTAATCCCAGTTTCATTTGCTACAAATTTAATAACTATATAGTTCGTTCATTGAGGATCGGAAATTCTGAACAAGTCTTTCGACAGGGCTCTCCTGAGTGTGTCCAAGGGCTCAGGACGAACGGTAGGTGGCGGGTCGATTCCCTCGTGGTGAGTCGTGAACTTGTCGAATGGTCGAACCATCAGCGGAATCAACTTGTTCAGAATTTCCTTAAATTTGTATTGTGTCACTTGGCTGATCCAAAGCTCCCCAAAATAACAACGTCAGTTCCTTACAACCCAGAGCGCATCCCTGCACAGCTTTTTATTTGATCTAAATCAAATTCCCATTCAGTCCTTACGTTAACATACTGCATATTAGCGCTAAACATTCGAGATTTGCCTATCTTGGTTTGTAATGCAGCTTTTTTCTTAATATTTAATGAGGCACTTGAGTCAAATGGATGAGGAAGAACGTCAACATATACTTGAAAGCTCGCCCGTGGGAACGTTTGCTTTACTGGCTGCTGTTATCGGCAGCATGGTTATTGCTTGGCTGTTCCTTTATTTTGGCGTGTTTATTCCGCGCGGCATCATCAATTAGGGCGTATTTATGCAAATAGCTGCCATTATCCAAAAATGTCATGATTTAACAGGCAAATGCGTAGATTTTCTCCAGGATTTTTGTGCCCAACTCCGGTCGGTACATGTCGATCATTTGGAACGGAAGTGGATCAATATCTCGTTATTGATTATTGCGCTTCTGGTTGCCATTATTACGATTGATGCTTTTTTTCATGGTGTCAACCCTCCAAGTAAAGTTGAAACGATAGACTCTGCCAAGTTGCATTTGAGCAAGGAGTTTGCAGAAAACAACCTGGGGGTGCAGCAGGATGCCAATGGTGACATTGTGATCAGAATGGTGGCAGGGCGGTATTCCTTTTTTCCAAAACATATCGCTGTCCCGGCTGAAACCAAATTAACTTTTCGTTGGGTAAGTATGGACGTGTTACACGGCGTACATATCCCGATGACCAATATGAGTACTATGATTGTGCCGGGTTATGTTGCAGAAATAACCACTTCATTTCCTACGCCCGGCGAATATCCTGTGCTATGTAATGAGTATTGCGGGTTAGGCCATAATCATATGTGGAGCAATATTTCTGTGATTGCCAAAGAAGATTGGCTTGCGCCTTCGAAATTGACTGCCAATAAGGAAATCAAACAATGAATGATGCCGCAGAGAGAAAACTGGCATTAAGCCATTTATGGGTGGCTTTCATAGCCTTTATTTTGGCTTGCTTCATGGGCGAATATCAGGTGCTGGAACGTAGCGGCTTTATTCCTGCGCTGGAGTCATCGACTGTGTATTTTGCCTCGGTCAGCACCCATGGGGTGTTGATGGCATTTGTCCTGACTTTCTTCTTTATTATGGGTTTCGGTTACTATACCGCCACTACCAGCCTGAAGGTACCGGTATGGAATAACAAACTGGCCTGGACTGGATTCTGGATTTCCTTACTGGGCACAGTCATGGCGGCTGTTCCACTACTGACGGGAAAGGCTTCAGTTCTGTACACCTTCTATTTGCCGATACAGGCGCATGTTTCGTTTTACTTCGGGGCTACATTGCTCGTCGTTGGCTCCTGGGTCTGGTGTGTCATCATGCTGGTGATGTTTAGCCAATGGAAAAAAGCCAATCCTAAACAACCAGTGCCTTTAGCCATGTTTGCAACCGCNNCAATGCTTTATTGTGGCTATGGACCAGCGTAGGTGTCGCTGCAGAAGTGCTTTTCCAAGCGATACCTCTAGCATTGGGATGGATTGATTCGGTTGATCCGGGCTTATCCAGGACTTTATTCGCCTGGACTTTGCATCCTATTGTTTATTTTTGGCTGATTCCTGCTTACACTGCCTTTTATGTCTTTGTTCCCAAACAAGCGGGTGGATTTCTGTTCAGTGATGAAATCGCTAGAGGGGCTTTTATTGTATTAGCGGTATTTGCCCTCCCCATCGGCTTCCACCATCTCTATATGGATCCGGAACAAGCGAAAGGATGGAAGTTATTGCATGGCATTGGTACGTTTGTGGTAGCCGTACCGACTTTAGTGACCGGCTTTACTGTGATTGCATCGTTGGAAATTGCCGGCCGGTTGCGGGGTGGAAAAGGGCTTTTTGGCTGGATAGGCAGCTTGCCTTGGACAAATTCGATGGTATTGGCAGTTATTTTAGCCTTGCTGATGCTCATACTGGGCGGCTTTGGCGGTATCGTTAATGCCAGTTACGCCATGAACGCGATGATCCATAACANNGGTTTATCGGCATGAGCATTTTAACAACCCCTTGGCATGTCTTAGGGTTGCTTGGACAACCGCGTCGTATCTCCAGCGTGGTTTATAACACCTTGTTGACTTTAGCCTGGAAACCCTATGAACTTGCCATGATATTCGGTGGATTAATTTTACTGGGATCTGCTTGCTTGTTTATCTATATCCTGGCTAAGACGCAATTAAATCCAACTACAGAAGAATTTACCCAACAAATTGAATATGCTGAACCTATTCATCCTGTCACAGCTTTACCCGAATATCTTAATGATTTTAAACTGTGGAACCGGGTAATTGCTGTATTAATGGCTATCAGTTTTGGTATTCCCATCTTGCAGTTCTTTTTTATGGAAACCTTTGGCTCACCAGCGTGGGGATATTAATGAAGATGCGAATTCTTATTCTGGTTATTTCGTTTTTTCCAGCTTTAGTCAATGCAGGTGAGTCAGGATCACAAATCGCCTGGACACCAGATACCTTGAATATAGTCAAAAAAGGGTACGCGGAAAAAGGTCAAATTCTCGCAGAATCTTGTAAAGCCTGTCATGGGCAGAGGGGCGAAGGAATGCCAGCCGAAACAAAGGACGGCGAAATATTACCTGCTGTACCGGCACTGGCCGGTCAAGTCGCCAATTATACGTTTAAACAATTGCGCGATTATTTTAATGATGACCGCAGCAATGAATCCATGACCGGTATCGCTAAAAGTTTATCCGAACAGGATGCCGCTGACTTAGCGGTTTGGTACGCTTCCTTATCGCTGCCAAAACCAGCAGACAACGACCAGGATAATGCTACTGCCAAAAAAATGGTGGAGGCAGGTGATGGCAAACGCATTCTTCCGCCTTGTTTTGTGTGCCATGGCGCCAATGGACAAGGCGAAAAAATTGATATTCCAAGCCTGGCAGGACAACAAGCGGATTATTTTGAAAGGACGCTGATGCAATATAAAAACGGTCAGCGCCATAATGATATTTACAGTCGGATGCGGCTTATTGCAAAGCAACTGAGCGAAGCTGAGATTAAGGCTTTGGCTGCTTATTATCGCCAGCTTAGATAACGATCATTCCGCAATATTATTGATTCGGCCTTATGAANNACATCAACAGGCCGAATCAATAGTTGCATGAATGTCATGATTGCACTGTGTCCATATCGAAAAGTTGATGGTTTGTGATTGGTAGATTGATCTTGCAACAATCTAGCGATAAGCAATCCATGAAATTTCGTAGCCTAATCATTGTCTATAAGTTCGCGGTATTAGCGCGATAACAAAGGAGGGCAAACATGGCGCAACAAAAAAGATATATTCGCTGGTTCAACGAGCTGACTATCGAAGATATTCCCTTGGTGGGCGGTAAAAATGCCTCATTGGGTGAAATGTACCGTGAGTTGATCCCGCAAGGCATCAACATACCGAATGGTTTCGCCGTTACCGCCGAAGGTTATCGATACATGTTGGAGGAAGCGAATGCCTGGTATGAGTTGCATAAGGCACTGGACGGTCTTGATGCTGACGATGTCGCTGACCTTGTCAGACGCGCCCGTANNCCAGGGAAATCATTTATGCCGCTCCTTTGCCGGATTTGCTTGAGCAGCAAATTCTTGAAGCTTACAGCCAACTTCAACATCAGTATGGTGATGAACTAAGCGTAGCCGTGCGTAGTTCCGCCACCGCTGAAGATTTGCCAACCGCCAGTTTTGCGGGACAGCAAGATACTTTTTTAAATATCCGTGGCGAGCAATCCCTGCTGGAGGCCTGTAAACGCTGTTTTGCCAGCCTGTTCACCGACCGCGCCANNTGATGTTTTCCCTGGATACCGAATCAGGGTTCAATGATGTGGTTTTTATTACCGGTGCTTATGGCCTGGGCGAAAATGTGGTGCAAGGCGCGGTCGACCCCGACGAGTTTTACGTCCATAAACCGACGTTCGGGCAGGGCTTTCGCGCTGTCCTGAAACGGACGCTGGGCGCAAAAAAAATCAAGATGGTCTACAGCGAAGGCCGTACCCGTGAGCCTACCCATAATGTGGTCACCTCCGAGGAGGAGCGCAGCCGCTTTTGCATCAACGATCAAGACGTGCTGACGCTTGCCGATTACGCCATCAAAATAGAAAAACATTACAGCGGCAGAGCCGGACAACCCAGGCCGATGGATATGG
>PMDM01000070.1:0-11271 GCA_003155565.1 Methylococcaceae bacterium
ACCCAAAACAACCAGAGTTGTGCCATCGCCCAGTCACCCACGTAAAGTGCCACACCCAGGCTTCTTGCTGGATTCACTGACGTGTTAGTGACGGGTATGCTGATTAAATGAATTAAAGTGAGCCCCAACCCAATTGCAATCGGCGCAAAACCTTGTGGTGCGCGAGTATCGGTAGCCCCCAAAATAATCAGCAGAAACATCATGGTCATGACAATTTCTGTTATCAAAGCTGCCGTCAAGGAATACCCGCCGGGCGAATGCTCACCGTATCCGTTGGAGGCAAACCCTGCGGTAACGTCAAATCCTGCTTTGCCACTGGCGATAAGGTACAAGACTCCGCCAGCAACTATTGCGCCCACAACCTGTGCAATTATGTAAAACAACAATTTATTTGCAGGGAAACGGCCACCTGCCCACAACCCGATTGATACCGCCGGATTCAAATGGCAACCGGAGATATGACCGATGGTATATGCCATCGTCAAAACAGTTAATCCGAATGCAAACGCCACGCCCAACAAACCGATACCTACGTCAGGAAATGCAGCGGCAAGCACTGCACTACCACACCCGCCTAGAACCAACCAAAACGTACCGAAAAACTCTGCTACATACTGTTTCATAACTATTCCTTTGGTTTCGTTAGTGTTATTGATACCGAAAATTATCGACACCGATAGAATCATACCATTCACTAGAGCCGTGTTCAAAATAAACGAATCTATAGCAAAAAAAGTGATGTTATAGCTTACTCCGATACGTTTTCTTCACGCATAAAAAAGGCAACTTAACGTTGCCTTTAAAGGAATCACTGTAAAAAATTAGCTTACAATTTTTCTTTGATACGTGCTGCCCTACCGGTAAGATCACGTAAGTAATACAATTTAGCGCGGCGGACATCGCCACGGCGCTTAACAATAATCTCGCTGATGATTGGGCTATGGGTTTGAAATACCCGCTCTACGCCAGTGCCGTGGGAAATTTTTCGCACAGTGAATGCAGAGTTCAAGCCGCGATTACGTTTTGCAATGACTATGCCTTCAAAAGCCTGAATTCGCTCACGCTCGCCTTCTTTGACTTTAACCTGCACTACAACGGTGTCGCCGGGGCCAAAATCAGGAATCTGTCTTAGCTGTTCTTTTTCTAATGCTTCAATTATGTTACTCATTACCACACCTGTGTTTAATTCAATTCAACTTGATTTATAAATTCTTTCAGCAGTTTTTCCTGTTCCGCTGTTAATGCTTTCCCTTTTAGCAAATCTGGGCGCTTCTGCCACGTTCTGCCTAATGCTTGTTTTGTGCGCCATCGGTCAATATCTGCATGATTGCCGCTTAATAACACGTCAGGCACCGCAACACCCTCAACCTGTTCAGGTCTGGTAAAGTGAGGATAATCCAACAAACCATCAACATGTGAGTCTTGCTGGGCTGAATCTTCATCACCCAACACACCGGGCAATAACCGCGTTATTGCATCAATGACTACCAAAGCCGCCAATTCACCGCCGCTGATGACATAATCACCAATCGACCACTCTTCATCGCAATCCAACTCGACAAAGCGCTCATCGAGCCCTTCGTAGCGGCCTGCAACCAGTATAAGCTGCGATTCCTCACAAGCTTTAGTCAGCAAAGCCTGAGTAATCGGTTTGCCTTGTGGGCTTAAATACACCACTTTGGCTGAACCTGAACCTGCTTGCCTCGCAGCAGTTAGTGCATCGTGCAAGGGTTGGTATTTCATCACCATCCCAGNNGGGCCACCACCGTAGGGGCGGTCATCCACTGTGCCGTGCTTATCGGTCGTGTAATCCCTTGGATTCCAGGCCGACAATGTAACAATTTCGCGTTCTTGAGCCCTGCCTGTTATTCCATAACCCGCCGCAGAAACAATCATTTCTGGAAACAAGGTAAGGACATCGAAACGCATGGATGTCACTAAAAATCAGGATCCCAATCGACGACAATCTTGCCCGCGACAACATCAATGGATATTACCGTCTGACCTTTAATAAAGGGCAATGCGCGTTCTCGTTCTCCTTTAACAAGAAGAATGTCGTTAGCACCTGTTTCAAACAGGCTATCAACTTTACCTAGTTGAAACCCTTCCAGGTTTTCAACGTCCAGGCCCACTAAATCTGTCCAGTAATATTCCCCTTTTGCCAGGGTTGGTAACTGGTCATGGGTTATATATACATCCCAACCCATTAGGAGTAGGGCTTGATCCCTGTCGGTCACACCTTCAATCTGGGCAACTACGCCTTTACCTTGAAGCTGACCGCCTATTACCTTAACCGATTTATCCTGACTACCTTTTTTAAGTAACCAATGCTTGTAGCTAAGGATATTCTCTCTGGGTTCTGTGTAAGAAAATACTTTTACCCAGCCTTTTAAACCAAAAACGCCGGAAATTTTTCCGACATTAATTAGGTCTTGATTGGACAACCTGTTTTCAAAAAGCTGGCTTAAGCAACTGCTTTTTGGGCATCTTTTATCAATTTTGCAACTCGGTCAGAAGGCTGTGCGCCTTTGGATTTCCAGTAAACGACTCGCTCACTGTCCAAAGACAATTTGGTTTCGTTGCCACGAGCCACTGGATTGAAAAACCCAATTCGCTCAATATAACGACCATCACGACCACTTCTGCTGTCTGTTACAACAACATGGTAAAAAGGGCGATTCTTCGCACCACCTCTGGAAAGACGAATAGTTACCATTTTTTATAAGTTCCTCAAAAATATTCAGCCAAAATCAATCCGCCTATTCTACGCGAAATTACTAATAAGTGAAGAATAAATTGTTTTTGATGCACAAAAAATCCAGCTTTCTAACCGGACAACATTACCTACGCATACCACGGACGTTGTTTTTAATGCCGCGCATCATATTGGATATATTGCCTGTTTTTAATTTCTTCATCATTTTCTGCATCATCAGAAATTGCTTAAGTATCAAGTTAACATTATGCAACTCTTGACCACAACCATTTGCAATACGTTGTTTTCGGCTACCTTTTATCAAATCAGGATAACGTCTTTCCTGTTTGGTCATGGATTGGATAACGGCAATTTGCCGCGCCAGCATTTTGTCGTTGACCTGCTCTTTCATGGCTTTGGGTACGCTATTGATGCCGGGCAATTTATCCAGCATGGAAGCCACACCGCCCATGCTTTGCATTTGCTGTAGCTGTTCAAGAAAGTCTTCAAAATCAAAAGCTTTGCCTTTTTGGATTTTTTTGGCAAATTTCTCGGCTTTTTCCTTATCGACCTTCTGCTCCATCTCCTCGATCAGGCTGAGCATATCGCCCATGCCCAAAATACGGGAAGCCAGTCGATCAGGATGGAAAGGTTCCAAAGCATCCGTTTTCTCGCCCATACCAATGAACTTGATCGGTTTGCCTGTAATGTGGCGTATCGACAGGGCTGCACCGCCTCGCGCATCGCCATCGGCTTTGGTAAGAATTACGCCAGTCAGCGGCAAGGCATCGTTGAACGCTTTGGCAGTTATCGCCGCATCCTGACCGGTCATGCTATCGACAACAAACAGGGTTTCAATCGGCTTGATGGCGGCGTGCAATGCCTTGATTTCAGCCATCATGCCGTCATCGACATGCAAGCGGCCTGCCGTATCGACGATGATGACATCCAGGAATTTTCTCTTGGCTGCGTCTATTGCTTGCAGGGCAATTTCGACCGGATTTTGGGAGATGTCGCTTTCAAAAAAATCCAGGGAAAGGCTGTTTGCCAGTGTTTCTAATTGTTTGATAGCTGCGGGACGGTAAACGTCCACACTGACCACGCCCACTTTTTTCTTCTGGGTTTCTTTAAGCCAGCGGCCTAATTTGGCCACAGTCGTGGTTTTACCCGCACCTTGCAAACCAGCCAGCAAGATAACGGCAGGTGGTACGGCATTGAGGTTAAGTTTCTCATTGGCATCGCCCATTACCTTAACCAGTTCGGCTTGAACCAGTTTCACCATCGCCTGGCCTGGCGATAAGCTAGCCTGTACCTCTTGACCTAAAGCGCCGACCTTGACCCGTTCGATAAAATCCGTGACGACAGGAAGGGCAACGTCGGCCTCTAGCAAAGCCATGCGTACTTCGCGTAAAGTATCCTTGATGTTATCTTCGGTCAAACGGCCTTGGCCTTTGATTTTTTTAAGGGTACTGGTTAATCGGTCGGTTAAATTATCAAACATGTCCTGATCTTTAGTTTTTTGGGGGAAACATTCCTGCCGCAAATGCGTTAGGACTATAAATGAGGTATATTAACATAGCCATTGTCACTATTGCATCCGGTGGGCAACTCGAACAGGTAACGATTCCCAAAATGGTAATCAAACAAGACTAACAAACGCTGCTAACACTGTGAAGTAAAAATACGATTCTGATTACAGCAAATGATAACAGCAGATATAAGCACATTGATGAACACCACCATACTTGCCACTATCGCAATCTGCGCTTACTTAAGCAGCGCTGTCATGATAATAAGACCACTACCCCAGGACAAATCAAGACGTGCTGCACTCGCATGTGCGTGGGGGGCAGTTGCTTTACACGTTTCGTACACAGCCCTTCTCGTCTACCAAAACGCGGGGTTCAATTTTAGTTTTTTTAGTACGGCTTCGCTGATTTCAATGATTGTTGCCCTACTTTTGCTGTTAGCAATACTGAGCAAACCGGTCGAAAATTTAGGTATCTTTCTTTTTCCCGTAACTGCGCTAATGCTGGCTCTGGAATTGTTTTTTCCGGAAAAACAACGTTCTCTTGATACCCATAACTGGCAAATGAACACCCACATCTTATCTTCGATTATTGCCTTCAGCCTGCTGAACATTGCTGCTGTACAAGCCATACTGCTCGCCATTCAAAACCAACAGCTTAAAAGCCATCCCCCAAAACGTTTTATACAATCCATGCCGCCGCTGCAAAGCATGGAGTCATTGCTATTTCAGATGATAGGCGCGGGACTTTTTTTCCTGAGCATTGCGCTAGCCAGTGGTTTCATTTTTCTGGAAGATTTATTCGCCCAGCACCTCGCACACAAAACTTTTTTATCTATTGTGGCACGGCTAATCTTTTCCGGTTTACTGATTGGACGTAGCCGTTACGGCTGGCGGGGACGAACGGCTATCAAATGGACTTTGCTAGGGTTTATGTTTTTACTGTTAGCTTATTTTGGTAGCAAGCTGGTGATGGAGCTCATCCTGCACCGATAGCTGAGAAATCCAGCGAGTACAGTAGGAACTGTAGGCAAACATCCTTATTTGTGATCGGGCCAACGATTATTAATGGCAAGCGGCCAATACCATGTCAATCAAGAACCACCATCCCAATCTGACGCGGCAGGTTTCATTAGTACTTTAGCTTCTTCCACAAACCCGATACCCGCGTCAAAATCACCTCCCTTTACGGCTTTTTTAGCAGATCTCAACTTAGGCCTAAGACGGTCTATTGCCATTGAGTTGTCTCTTCTTTGCGCTTCTGAAAGTCTTAACGCAGCATCTACTGTTTCAACAAAACCTTGATTGTTCCGCTTTTGAGCCAATTCAAGCATATCGTCGCAAAGGGCTAGGAGCATCGTAAAATCTTCACCAACCGGATTACCCGCTGCATGAACAGTGGTCAAAGAAAATAAAGAAAACAGCAGCGCCGCAAATATTTGTTTAAGATTCATGTGGTTCCTCGCAAATTCACATCGTGTTCGACCAATTTCCACGTCAACATGGCTTAGATTGTATTTAACTGCCGTTTCCGACCAGTCTTTAATCCACTAAAATAAAAAGACAGGACTTGCAAGCCAACATTTAAGCGCATAAGCGCACAAAATCTCGTTTGCAAAGCCCTGGCTTTGTTCTCCATCCCGAATTTTTATGGCTATTTAATGTTTTAAATCCTCTATGGATGCGCCAAAATTAATATGAAAGGCTTGGTCATTCAATACAAGCGCCGGAACTGATTTCACTCCGGCTTTTTCTGCTTCTAATATACGATCAGTATTTTCACCCAAATGAACACTTTCAATTTGATATTTAGGGTCAATAGCTTCGGCGAGCATGTGTTCTGCCCCTAAACAAACTGGACAACCGGCATGGTAGAAAGTTGCTTTATTCATAATAATTTCCTCTAATATTTAGTAGCGAGTCAAAACTATATGCCCTATCAAACATATTGTCAATAAATTTCGATTCGCTCTGAAGAAACGGTAATTAGCTTTGTTTTGAAATGCAATCAACGTAATACAAAGACCTATTAATTTGCTGTTATTTGCCAGTCACTCGACCAACCAAAACACCCTATTCTCACATCATCCTCCCGAATCTTTGCCTCAGGCTGTTAGCCTTCAACATGACTGAAACCTATTTTAACTTGCTACAATCAGTGCTACATGCAACAAACTTTGAGATAATGAACCCGCTACCATTGCTACCGATAGCAATGTCCGGCTTTTTCAACACAACCCGCCTACCTGACCTGTAACAAATGAAGGACAAAAAGACTTACAAACCCTGTGATTTAGTCATATTCGGCGCTTTGGGTGATTTATCCCGCCGCAAGCTGCTTATCTCTTTATATCGCCTTGAAAAAGCAAACTTAATTGAGCCAGATACCCGCATTATTGGGATCGACCGTCATGCAGGAAATAGCGCGGAATTTGTCGAAACTGCCCGTAAAAGCCTGCAAGAATTCTCCAACGAAACCATTGAAGATGAGATATGGGCGCGGTTTTCTGCGCGGCTTTCTTATGTAAAAATCGATTTGACCCAAATGGATGAATACCAAATCCTGAATACTCTCACCGATGGCAACATCCGTGTGTTGGTGAATTATTTCGCCGTCGCACCGTTTTTGTTCAAGGACATTTGCCAAGGGTTAGCTAAATCCGGCGTATTGACTAATGAATCGCGCATGGTGATGGAAAAACC
Source organism: Methylococcaceae bacterium (assembly GCA_003155565.1). Taxonomy (GTDB): domain Bacteria; phylum Pseudomonadota; class Gammaproteobacteria; order Methylococcales; family Methylomonadaceae; genus Methyloglobulus. The sequence goes on from PMDM01000070.1 coordinate 6,927, forward strand.
CATCGGTCACGACCTACAATCCTCGATAGAAATCAATGATGTGGTCGCCAGTGTCTTCAGCGAGGATCAAGTCTTCCGCATCGACCATTATCTAGGCAAAGAAACGGTATTGAATTTGTTGGCTTTGCGCTTTGCCAATTCGATTTTTACGACGAATTGGAACCACAACACCATCGACCATATCCAAATTACGGTTGCCGAAGAAGTCGGCATTGAAGGCCGCTGGGATTATTTTGACAAAACTGGCCAGTTACGTGATATGTTGCAGAATCACTTATTGCAAATCCTGACTTTTATCGCTATGGAGCCGCCAGTCAATCTGGAAGCCAAGAGCATCCATAGCGAAAAAATAAAAGTCCTGAAAGCCTTGCGTCCCATTACCATCAACAATGTGGACGAAAAAACCGTACGTGGGCAATACACCAGCGGCTATATCAAAGGCGCGGCAGTACCGAGTTATCTTGAGGAAGAAGGTGCCAACACTAACAGCACGACAGAAAGTTTTGTTGCCTTACGGGTCGATATTGATAACTGGCGCTGGGCTGGTGTGCCGTTTTATCTGCGTACCGGCAAGCGTTTGATGGGCAAACGGACTGAAATCGTTGTTTATTTTAAGCAGCTACCGCACAATATCTTCAAAGACAGCTTTAGGGATCTGCCACCGAATAAATTGATTATCCACCTGCAACCCAATGAAGGTGTGGAAATTGAAATGCTGAATAAGATTCCAGGTATTGATGAGCATATCAAACTGCAAAAAACCCGGTTAGATTTGAGTTTTTCTGATGCTTTCAAAAAGAACCGCATTTTTGGCGGCTATGAAAAACTGGTGCTTGAGGCCATGCGTGGGAATCCGACGCTGTTTCTCAGCCGTGAAGAAATTGAACAGGCGTGGACGTGGATCGATTCCATACAAGATGCCTGGCGACATTATAATGACTCGCCAAAAGCTTATCCTGCCGGCACCTGGGGGCCTATAGCCTCAATTGCCTTGCTTGCCAGGGACGGACGGGCCTGGGAAGAATAATTCAGGGGCAAGGTAAAAACGTTATAGAATCAATATCGCCTACTCTTTAATCTTAGCCTTGCCCCTTATTAACCGTTTTATACGCAGCCGGAGGAATCCATCATGCATCCCGTAATAGAAAAAGTCACTCAGGAAGTCATTGAGCGCAGCCATAAAACCCGTTCTGCATATCTGAAATATATTGATGGCATCGCCAAAAATGGTCCAACCCGGTCTGGTATGGGGTGTGGTAACTTAGCCCATGGCTTTGCCGCTTGTAGTCCAGGCGAAAAAGCCGACTTAAGGGGCAGTCAAAAAGCCAATATCGCTATTATCACCTCCTACAACGATATGTTGTCAGCGCACCAACCTTACAAAGATGCGCCCGACTTAATCAAGGCCGCGATCAGGGAAGCGGGCGGCGTTGCCCAAGTCGCCGGGGGCGTACCCGCCATGTGCGACGGTATTACCCAAGGCCAACCGGGAATGGAGTTGTCACTGTTTAGTCGCGATTTAATTGCCATGACCACAGCAATCGGCATGAGCCACAATATGTTTGATGGGGCATTATATTTGGGCGTTTGCGACAAGATCGTACCGGGTTTGCTGATCGGCGCACTCAGTTTTGGACATTTACCCGCCGTGTTCGTACCCGCAGGCCCCATGCCCAGCGGCATCACCAACAAAGAAAAAGCCCGTGCAAGGCAAGCCTACGCCATTGGCAAGATTGGGAGGGAAGAATTACTAGCAGCGGAATCCGCTTCTTACCACAGCCCCGGCACCTGTACCTTCTACGGCACTGCCAACAGCAATCAGATGATGATGGAAATTATGGGCTTGCACTTGCCCGGCAGTTCTTTCGTCAATCCCTACACGCCGCTACGCGACGAACTGACCAAAGCGGCTGCAAAACAAGTCTTGAAATTTACCGCATTGGGTGATGACTATCGTCCTATCGCCCACATGGTAAGCGAAAAAGCCATCATCAACGCCGTCATCGGCTTGCTGGCGACAGGCGGTTCTACCAATCACACCATGCACTTGGTCGCAATTGCCCGTGCTGCCGGTATTGTTCTCAATTGGGATGATTTTGATAAGCTCTCCAAAGCAATTCCCTTGATAGCAAAAATCTACCCCAACGGCCCAGCCGATGTTAACCATTTCCACGCGGCTGGCGGCATGGGCGTATTGATTGCTGAGTTGTTGAAAAATGGCCTGTTACATGAAGACACCATCACGGTTGCGGACAAGCGTGGCTTAAACAATTACACACAAGAACCCAAAATAATTGACGATAAACTGGTCTGGGAATCCGTACCTACGGCTTCACTGGATAAAGAAGTGCTGAGCACGGTTCAACAACCGTTTGCCACCGGCGGTGGTTTGCACGTAATGCACGGTAATTTAGGCCGGGGCATATCCAAGCTGTCTGCGGTCTCGGCAGACCACCAGATTGTGGAAGCACCCGCCGTGGTATTCGACGACCAGGAAGATTTTCTCGCGGCCTTTAAACGCGGCGAACTTGAAAAAGATTTTATTGCCGTACTCCGCTTTCAAGGACCACGCTCCAACGGTATGCCGGAACTCCACAAACTGACCCCGCCACTCGGCGTACTCCAGGACAGGGGTTTTAAAGTGGCGCTGGTGACTGATGGACGGATGTCCGGCGCTTCGGGTAAAGTGCCTTCAGCTATCCATCTGTGTCCTGAGTGCGAAGTCGGTGGGCCGCTGGCAAAAGTACGTAATGGTGATATTATTGCCATGAACTTGCAAACCGGGGACATCAACGTGCTGATTGACGACGCTGAATTTATCTCACGGATTCCTTTACCTAATTCCGCCAAAAACCACCATTACGGAATGGGGCGAGAAATGTTTGGTGGTTTCAGGTTGGGGGCTTCGTCTGCCGAGACGGGGGCTTCAAACCTGTTCCTCGTCGATTAAAACACAGGCAAAAGGCACAAAACAGCAATTATCTGGTTCTTTTTGCCTTGAACCTTGAACCTTGTAACCTGAATCCAAAACCATGACTTCAAACAACTGGAAAATCCAACCCAAAGACGTTCTAAACGCCGGCCCAGTAATGCCGGTGATGGTTATCCAAAACCTCGACGATGCCGTACCTTTAGCCAGGGCACTGGTCGCAGGTGGCATAAAAGTACTGGAAATTACCTTACGTACACCCGTAGCACTTGAAGCTATCAGGTTGATTAGCCAAGAGGTAAAAGAAGCCATCGTCGGTGCTGGCACTATCGCTAATCCAAAGCAGTTACAGGCCGCAGAAGACGCTGGCGCTGTATTTGCGATCAGCCCGGGCATTACCGCTTCATTACTAAATGCCGCAAATGCGGGTAACATTGCCCTTATTCCTGGCATTGCAACCTTATCAGAACTGATGCTGGGCATGGAACATGGACTCGACCACTTCAAATTTTTCCCGGCAGAAGCCGCAGGCGGAATCCCCATGCTAAAAGCTATCGCAGGGCCTTTCCCGCAAGCCACTTTTTGCCCCACCGGCGGCATTACGCCTGATAATTATAAGGCTTATCTCCAATTGCCGAATGTCGCCTGTGTCGGCGGCTCCTGGCTAGCTCCGCAGAAAGCCGTCACCGAAAAAAATTGGGCAAAAGTCACTGAACTGGCACAACAAGCCATAACAAATGTCATTCAGGCTTAGTATTTTTCGGGCATTATGGTAATCTTAAATCATATCCCAGAACGAGAGAGCATCCATGACCGATCCCCGCAGCCTAACGTTGGCTGATGATAATCAGCCCTTATGTGAATTACCCGTACTATCTGGAACAACCGGGCCTGATGTATTGGATGTGCAAAACTTGTACAAACAAACAGGCATGTTTACCTACGATCCTGGTTTTACTTCCACCGCCAGTTGCCGTTCGGCAATCACCTATATTGACGGTGAAGCGGGCGTACTGCTGTATCGTGGCTACCNNCGTTGTTAAATGGCGAGCTGCCCAACGATACCGAGCTGGATGAGTTTGAACATAATGTCACCATGCACACTATGGTGCACGACCAACTCAGCAATTTTTTCAAAGGTTTCCGCCGCGATGCACACCCGATGGCGATTATGGTGGGCGTGGTCGGCGCATTGTCTGCGTTTTATCACGATGCCATGGATATTCATTCCGAAGAGGATCGTAAGATTTGTGCCATCCGCCTCATTGCCAAAGTGCCTACGATTGTTGCCATGTGCCACAAATACAGCACGGGGTCGCCTTTCATGTATCCGAAAAACAAGTTGAATTATGTCGAAAACTTTATGCGGATGATGCTGGCTACACCGTGTGATGAATACGAGCCTAATCCGGTATT
>PMDM01000070.1:11345-13816 GCA_003155565.1 Methylococcaceae bacterium
GGCTGATGGGATTCGGCCATCGCGTCTATAAAAACCACGATCCCCGTGCCAAATTGATGCGCGATACTTGCCATGAAGTCCTCACTGAACTGGGCCTGCACGACGACAAGATGTTCAAGCTGGCAATGGAACTGGAGCGGATTGCGCTGGAAGATGAATACTTCATCGCCAAAAAACTCTACCCCAACGTCGATTATTATTCCGGTATCGTCCTGCACGCATTAGGCATTCCCAGCAAAATGTTCACCGCCATCTTTGCGATGGGACGGACAATTGGATGGGTATCCCACTGGGACGAAATGATTGCCGATCCTGACCAGAAAATTGGGCGTCCACGGCAGCTTTATACTGGGCAGACACGTAGGGATGTGCCGATGCGGCAAAATTAAGAATTTAGCCTGATATAAACTGAAACCAGATAGTTTTGGCATCAACTCGTTGTTCATAACCCTAAGTTTCCGGGCATTTATTAACAGGAAAACCTTACCCATGGAATTGGGAATAGGTGTTCTTACTAATACTCAACATCCATTTTTACGATTATACTATTTAAAAATGCGACGACTATGGGTAAAGAAATTGATTATTGAAAAACGAAAACAGATCCGCGAAGTTTACAAGGCCATGCTGGATCGACAGCTCACTTTTAATGCTTGCACAGACAGTAATCTGGAAAATAAATCTGTAATGAAGCATGAAATAAAAGCTGATACGCCTTATAAAACTACAACATTTAACTCATATACATCCGTTGATTGGGACGATGATTTTGCTATGGGAAATGAAGCAACCCCCGGTGTAATCGTGCATATTTTCGCAATTTTAACCGGGCTTTCTGCTTTCGCGATTGGTAGTTATTTTTTTGCGGGTTAAGGCCAGTAGGTTAAATAGGATGTTGGGTGGATTAAGGCTCTAATCCGTATAAATGTAGATACTGTTATCCATTGCAGCCGTAATCCACAATACTAAGCGATTTGAATTATGCTGACCTTATACCAATTCCCCATCTCCCATTATTGCGAAAAAGTCCGCTGGGCTTTAGATCATAAAAATCTAGATTACCAGATAAAAAACCTTTTACCTGGATTGCATACACTAACAACAAAAAAGTTTACCTCGTCGTCTTTACCGATTCTCGTACACGATGATAATACTGTACAAAACTCCAGCGACATCATCACCTATCTTGATTTACACTTTCCACAAGCACTGCTGACACCGGAAGATGAAACCTTAAAACAAGAAGCCCTGGACTGGGAAAAATTTGCCGATGAGCAAATTGGCATTGCTGTACGAATTGTTTGTTACTATGTCTTGCTAAACCACCCCAATATAGTCATTCCATTTTTTACCCACAATGGCCCTTGGTATGGGCCTTATCTTATGAAGGCAATTTTCCCAAAACTAAGCGCCACCATGCGTATCAAGATGAACCTTAATGCCAAAACGGCAGAATCAGCTAACCAACAACTCGCCGACGCGCTTGACAAGGTGCATTCCCGCCTTCAAAACCGTCAATTCCNNTGGCCGGAACGTTTCCCAGACCCCCTGGAAGCCATCATAATTCAGCACTCAGAAAAGCTGGCTTGGGTTAATAACCTTTATGCGAAATATCGTTAGATGTAAAAGCTTGAATTTGATCTGACAAAGTTTGAAACTTCCATTCAGACACTAACTGAAAGTATTGATTACATGTAATCGGACAGATGTAGAGTTCAACATTCACTGAATGTTAATGCGAAGAGATGGGATGCGCTAGTACTGTTAAGTAACTTATATATAAATACTTTTCCGGCATAAGGTGACTTTGGTATGGCTGGTATAGATGAACTTGATCGAGTTATTGCTCTCTCCGAAGAATTTGAGGAAGAATTATTTCAACTGCTTCAATCATCATCATTTGGTAACGACAACAAAAGTACTGCAATTCTTGCAATGTTTAACATCGCCCAGGAACATGCGTTGGCATTACGGGAGCTTACCCGAATCCGATTGCTTACATCGGCTATGGGGATGCTGCGACTTCAGTATGAAGCAGTCGTCAAAGCAATTTGGTTACTTTATGCAGCTTCAGATAATGCAATTGAAAAATTGCTCGCTCCATTAACACTTGAAAGCGAACAGATTGCTAATAATGGTCTTCCATGTTTCTCCGATATGATGAAAAAGATTGAGAAAAGAGAGCCGCCTGGCGTACATCGACATTTGAGTGAGTTTAGGGATTACTCTTGGCGACCTTTAAACTCATTTGTCCATAGTGGAATCCATGCTGTGAATAGACATAAGGATGGTTATCCAGTTGCCCTTCTTTATTCAGCAATCAGACAATCAAACAACCTAACGCACATGTCTGCAATTGCACTCGCTTGCCTCTTGGAGAGCGGTGACTTCACGATGTCTGTCGCCAATATCTATAAAAAGTATCCTGATTGCCTTCAATTAAAATAAGTCCGTAAGTCGGAAGCGGCGTT
>PMDM01000449.1 GCA_003155565.1 Methylococcaceae bacterium
GGTGAAACCCAGTTAGAAACCGATAGACGGCTGGTGGCAGTGCGTATCAAACAAATTCAAAAACGTTTGGACAAAGTTGATAAACAAAGGCATCAAGGCCGCAGCAAACGGAAGAAAGCCGAAATTCCATCGGTATCATTGGTGGGCTATACCAATGCCGGTAAATCCACTTTGTTCAATCGCTTGACGGGCGCTTACACCTATGTGGCCGACCAATTGTTTGCAACCTTAGACCCAACGCTACGTAATTGCCGTCTGCCTAACAATACGGAAATCGTGTTGGCCGATACGGTGGGTTTCATCCGCCATTTGCCCCACGAACTTGTCGCTTCTTTCAAATCTACCTTGCAGGAAGCCAGTGAAGCGGACTTATTGCTGCATGTGGTCGATGTTAATTCTGAGAATAGGGAAGGAAACATTAAAGAAGTCAAGCAGGTGCTAAGTGAAATTGGTGCCGATAAAATTAAGTGCATCGAGGTATTTAATAAGATTGACTTACTGGATGACAGGCAACCCAGGATAGACCGCGATGATGAAGGTAATCCGCTACGGGTGTGGTTGTCCGCTGAGACTGGGCAGGGAATCGACTTACTGTTGAGTGTATTAGCGGAACAATTTGAACCTAAGAAAAACAAACGAAAATGTTATCTAAGACCAGATCAAGGCCAAATCAGGGCCAAATTATTTACTTGCGCAAAAATAATTGACGAGCATATTGATGACTCGGGAGGTAGTGATTTGATAATTGAGATAGATAACAAATACCTAGGTTTATTGAGCGCAATCAAAACCGAAGAAATGATGTGAGAATTAAAGATACCCTACTAAAACCTCATTGTTGCTGTACTACCAAAAGTAGTGTTTTAGGGAAGTTTAGCAATGAGAATTCGATTAATTACGATACAATGTCAAGATTGCACAAGTAACACTCTAATCGTTTAAACGAAAACATCCTGAGTGATAGAAGATAATAAATAATCCAATACGGAGCAGAAATATGTCGTGGAATGAGCCAGGCGGTGATAAAAAAGATCCTTGGAGTGGTCGAGGGGATCAAAAAGGACCGCCCGATTTAGATGAAGCAATACGTTCATTACAAGAGAAGTTAAGCAACATCTTTGGCGGTGGTAAAAGTGGCGGCGGCGGATCTCCAGGTGTTTTTTCATCTGGTAACTCAATGAAAAATATAGGTTATATAGCGGCTGCTCTACTGGTGCTTTGGATTTTGAGCGGTTTTTACATTATTGATGAGGGAAACCAAGGTGTTGAAACCCGGTTCGGTAAATACACCATTACAACAGATTCCGGTTTAAACTGGCATTTTCCTGCACCTATTGAGCAGGTCGAAAAAATTAATGTGCAGCAACAAAGGTATATTGAAGTCGGATATCGGTCAGGTGGTAATGGTCAGGTTCAAGGCGCAGTGCCAGTACCCAAAGAAGCGTTAATGCTGACCAAAGATGAAAATTATGTCGATGTCCGATTGGCGGTTCAGTACCAAGTGAAAGACGCGAAAGCGCTGCTTTTCAATCTCGCCGATCCCGAAGCCACCTTGAAGCAAGTGACGGAAAGTGCCCTGCGTGGGGTAATCGGTGGAAGCATTATGGATTTTGTCCTGACTGAAGGACGGAGCGAAGTAGTAGCCCAAGCTAAAAAAGAGATTCAGGAAGTGATGGATGCTTATAACTCGGGCATACAAATTACCAGCGTCAATCTTCAAGATGCCCAGCCGCCTGAGCAAGTGCAAAATGCCTTCGAAGATGCCATCAAGGCACGGGAAGACCAACAACGGTTTATCAACGAAGCACAGGCTTATGCTAACGATGTCGTGCCAAAAGCACGGGGCGCAGCCGCAAGAAAGATACAGGAAGCCGAAGGGTACAAAGAGCAAGTGATAGCCCAAGCAGATGGTGAGACCAACCGTTTTACCAAATTAGTGACTGAATACAAAAAGTCTCCCGAGGTGACTAGAAAACGTCTTTACCTTGAAGCGATGGAATCTGTGATGTCTGAGTCGAATGCAATCATGGTAGATGTCAAGGGTGGCAACAATATGCTTTATTTACCCCTGGACAAAATGATCCAACAAAAGCAAGCGATTGTTCAGACCGAGGAAGCTACTACGCAGCCTGCAATAGATCGCCAATCACCGAAACATGCGTCGATAGAAGATGAACAGCAGCAAGTGATTGATAGATCGTCAACGCGTGGTCGTGATCGTGATGGAAGGGGACGGTAATGTTAGAGAATAAAATAGCGGTAGGTATCGGCGCATTGATTGTTATTGGAATGATGTGCATATTTACGGTGGGACAGACTGAAAAAGCCATTAAATTCAAACTAGGCCAAATCCAAAAATCGGATTACGATCCGGGTTTACACCTGAAATGGCCGTTCATCAATAACATCAAGAAATTTGATGCCCGAATCCAGACCATGGATTCAAAACCTGAGCGTTTCTTAACGGCTGAAAAGAAAAACGTCATTGTCGATTCTTTTGTTAAATGGCGTATCGGCGATGTAAAAAAGTTTTATACGGTTGTTTCAGGTGACATTGGCCAAGCTAATTTACGTTTAGACCAGATTATTAAGGATGCTTTTCGCGGTGAGTTTGGCAAACGCAATATCAAACAACTCGTGTCAACAGATCGCCATGCGATACGGGAAATTTTGATCAAAAATTCAAAACCCCTCGCTGCAAATCTGGGTATGGAAATCGTTGATGTCAGGGTAAAGCGGATTGACTTGCCTGAAGAAGTCAGCAGTTCAGTGTTCCGACGGATGGAAGCGGAGCGTGAGCGGGTTGCCCGTGAATTCCGTTCACAGGGTTCTGAAGCGTCTGAAAGAATACGTGCTGATGCCGATAGGCAGCGCGTTGTTACCTTAGCTAACGCATTTCGGGATGCTGAAAAGCTACGCGGTGAAGGCGATGCAAAATCGACGGAGATTTATGCAAAGAGTTATGGCGCTGACGCAGAGTTTTTTGCCTTTAGCCGCAGTTTAAACGCTTACAAAAAGACTTTTTCGAATACAGGTAGTATGATGGTGCTTGATCCAGATTCAGAGTTTTTCAAGTATTTTAAAAATCAGGGTTCAGGAAATAAGCTTGAGTAAAAAAAGTTAATAAGATCACTCTGTTGGTGGGCTAATCTATAACACTGATTGGGTGTGTAGTGATGCCCGACCACTGCGGGTAAAATAAAAACGCTCCTTGTGGGGCGTTTTGTTTGAGTAGGCACTGATAAATATGCAACCAAAAGATTCCTGGCTTTTACCCGAGGGCATAGAAGAAATACTGCCCCAAGAAGCATCGTATCTTGAAAATTTACGCCGGAGCATACTTCAGTTATTTACATGCTGGGGTTATGAGCTGGTTATCCCCCCGATGATAGATTTCATTGATTCCTTGTTGACCGGTTCAGGACATGACCTGGATCTGCAAACATTCAAACTGACCGACCAAATTAGCGGCAGAACGCTGGGTTTCAGGGCGGATATGACCCCGCAAGTCGCCAGGATGGATGCCCATCATCTTAAACATGAATGGCCGACCCGTTTGTGCTACGTAGGTACAGTTCTGCACACACGGGGCGACCCGTTGGAAAAAACCCGTAGCCCCATGCAAATAGGCGCTGAGCTTTATGGTCACGCCGGTATCGAGAGCGATATCGAAGTGATACGCTTGATGCTGGAAATGCTGGCACAATCAGGCTTGCTGGACGTGCATCTCGATCTGGGGCATGTCGGCATATTCCGGGCGTTGTCTATGCAAGCTGGATTAGATCAAATTTCGGAAAGCACCTTATTTGATGTTCTGCAACGTAAGGCTAGGCCTGAACTTGAAGAACTGATGTCCAATCTTGCCATTAACGAGGATGTTAAAGCCATGCTGTTAAAGCTACCAGAACTAAATGGCGGGAAAGAAATAATCAAAAAGGCTCATTCGGTATTAGCAAAAGCAGACGAACAAGTAAAACAGGCGTTGGCTAACCTGGAAGCCGTAGCCGAACAACTGACGAGCCGTTTTCCGGCCTTACCGATCAGTTTTGATTTAGCTGAATTGCGTGGTTATCATTACCATACCGGCGTAGTTTTTGCCGCTTTTGTACCTACTATCGGACGGGAAATTGCACGCGGCGGTCGCTATGACAATATTGGTGCGGTGTTTGGTCGCGCACGTCCGGCAACGGGTTTTAGCGCTGACCTCAAGCTATTGGCACTGCTAGGCAAGCAAACTGCCCAAGATGAGCTTAATCAACACATATTTGCACCTTATCAGAAAGATAACTCGCTAAACGAAAAAATCAGGGATTTACGCGCCCAAGGGCATATTGTGATCCAGCAACTGCCTGGACAAATAGGCAATGCAAAAGAGTTGGGTTGTACGGCTGTTTTGGAGCTAGACCGCCAAAACTGGGTTATCAAGGCATTACAAAATTAGGCTTGGAATAAACATGGGAAAAAATGTCGTAATTATAGGTACCCAATGGGGTGACGAAGGTAAGGGCAAGCTGGTCGATTTGTTGACCGAGCAAGTACACGCTGTCGTTCGTTTTCAGGGTGGCCATAATGCCGGTCACACCTTGGTTATCAAAGGGAAAAAAACCGTCCTGCACCTGATTCCATCTGGCATCCTTCGGGAGAATGTCCAATGTATGATAGGCAACGGCGTGGTGTTGTCCCTGAATGCCTTGATGGAAGAAATTGAGTTTCTAGAAAACGCCGGGATTCAGGTCAAAAACCGCCTGTTAATCAGTGAAGCCTGCACCCTTATCTTGCCCGTTCATGTTGCGGTCGATAAGGCGCGCGAAGCAGCACGCGGCAGTAAAGCCATCGGCACAACCGGACGTGGCATTGGCCCAGCTTATGAAGATAAGGCGGGGCGACGCGGCTTGCGTGCCGGAGACTTATTGAACCCGACTATTTTTGCCGAAAAGCTAAAAGAATTACTGGATTACCATAATTTCATGCTGACTGGTTACTACAAGGCCGAAGCTGTCGATTACCAACAAACTTTAGATGAAGCCCTTAAGCTTGGTGAGCAGGTCAAACC